>JAGRIO010000028.1 GCA_020443225.1 Pseudomonadales bacterium | reverse complement strand
TACCCAGGTACAGGCATTCCTGTGCATTTGCCACCAGTCGCTCCGCCAGAACACTGCCCTTGCCAACGATAAAGGTTTTGCTGGTATCGCCGTGATAACCATCTTTGATCAGGGTGACATCGATATTAATGATGTCACCGCTCTTCAGCACTTTGTCGTCAGAAGGAATGCCATGGCAAACCACATGATTGACCGAGGTGCAGATGGACTTGGGGAAACCCCGGTAATTAAGTGGTGCCGGCACCGCGTTCTGCACATTAATGGTGTAATCATGGCAAATCCGGTCAAGTTCACCGGTAGAAACCCCGGGTTTGATGTGCTCTGCGATCATTTCGAGCTGTTCGGCAGCGAGCGCACCAACCACTCGCATCTTCTCGATTTCTTCAGGGGTTTTGAGATTAATGGGCATGTGACATTTCCGGAAAGACAGGGTGTAAAAACGGGCTACTATACCAGATTTGAACTGGCCGTTATTCAGTCGCCGGATGGAATTCCACCAATGCTGGCATGCAATCCGCCCTGGACAGCCCGAATCTCCACAATCCTGATGAAATAATTGGTTTTTCTCCATGATTGTGGTAAAAAGCGCACCCGGTTCGGGGGACGGACCGGAAAAAATTCTCACACACACCGACACATGGTTCGGGTGCTGCTTGGCGAGACGGGAAGTTGAGCCGTTTTAAGTGGTTGGATCATGGGGTGTGTGGAGGCCTAACCCAAAATCACAATTCAGAGGTTACTATGTCAAACGTATCCATGCGCGATTTGCTGGACGCGGGCGTTCACTTTGGTCACCAGACCAGATACTGGAACCCCAAAATGCGGGACTTCATCTTCGGAGCCCGGAACAATATTCATATCATTAATCTGGAACAAACGGTTCCTGCGCTGAATGAAGCACTGGCGTTCTGCCGCAATGCTGCCAGCAAGCGTAACAAGATTCTGTTCGTCGGCACCAAGCGCAATGCAGGTAAGGTCGTCAAAGAACATGCCCAGCGTTGTGGCATGCCTTACGTCGACAAGCGCTGGCTGGGCGGCATGCTCACCAATTACAAGACCATCCGTCAGTCCATCCGCAAGCTGCGGGATCTGGAAACTCAGTCTACAGACGGTACTTTCACCAAACTGACCAAGAAAGAAGCACTGTCTCGTCAGCGAAATCTCGAGAAGCTGGAAGTCAGCCTCGGTGGTATCAAGGATATGGGCGGTCTGCCTGATGTGCTGTTCGTGGTTGACGTTGACCATGAGCGTATCGCGATCACCGAAGCCAACAAACTGGGTATTCCCGTGGTTGGTATCGTTGATACCAACAGCAATCCCGATGGCGTCGATTTCGTTATTCCCGGTAATGACGACGCAATCCGTTCCGTCAGACTGTTTGTTCAGGCCGTTGCCGATTCTGTGCTGGAAGGCAAGGCTGATCATCAGGGTGGTGGCAGCGAATTTGTTGAAGTCAGCGACGAAGCGGCTTCAGCAGCAGGCGAATCTCAGGACGCCTGATCCCCGATCTGATACGGCAGGCCATCAGTGCCTGCCGTGTTTTCAATAAAGTTTTTCACATGATAAACCCCCGTATATTTGAGGTGTGAAATGGCTGATATCACAGCATCAATGGTAAGAGATTTAAGAGAGCGTACCGGTCTCGGTATGATGGATTGCAAAAAGGCACTGGTTGAAGCCGATGGCGACGCAGAGCTGGCAATTGAGAACCTGCGTAAGTCCAGCGGCATGAAAGCAGCCAAGAAGGCTGGTCGTACAGCGGCCGAAGGTTTACTGGGTTATAAGACAGAAGACGGAGTTGCAGTGATCGTTGAAGTGAACTGTGAAACTGACTTCGCCGCCAAGGACAGCAACTTTAAGCAGTTCGTTGGTACGGTGACTGACGCGGTATTTGCTGCTAAGTCTGATGACGTTGCAGCGTTGCTGGCAGGCGGTCTGGAAGCGGTTCGCGAAGAACTGGTGCAGAAAATCGGTGAAAACGTCAGTATCCGTCGTGCTACTGTGATGGAAGGCGACGTGACAAGCTACATTCACACCAATGGCAAAATCGGCGTTCTGGTCAAGCTGGAAGGTGGTAATGAAGAGCTGGGCAAAGATCTGGCCATGCACATTGCTGCCGCTGACCCTCAGCCGCAATATGTGAACACCAGCGACGTACCGGAAGAACTGATTGCCAAAGAACGTGAAATCTATGTGGCACAGGCAGCCGACAGCGGCAAGCCGGCAGAGATCGTTGAGAAGATGGTGGAAGGCCGGGTGCGTAAATTCCTGGGCGAGATTTCTCTGGTCGAGCAGCCTTTCGTCAAGGATCAGGACACCAAAATTGGTAAACTCCTGAAAGATGCCGGTGCTTCTGTGGTGCAGTTTGTCCGTTACCAGGTAGGTGAAGGCATTGAAGTAGAAGCCGTCGACTTCGCAGCTGAAGTCGCACAACAACTGGGACAATAAACTTATCTGTGTATCCGAAGGGTCTGCTATGGCGAACAAACTGACGCCCAAATACAAGCGTATTCTCCTCAAACTCAGCGGAGAAGCGCTGGGCGTTAATGGTGTTGGCATAGACCCTGCGGTTCTCGACCGGACGGCGCTGGAAATAGGCCAGCTGGTTGGGATCGGGGTACAGGTTGGGCTGGTCGTTGGTGGTGGTAACCTGTTTCGGGGCGCAGCGCTCAGCGAAGCAGGTCTCGACCGGGTTACCGGCGATCACATGGGTATGCTGGCTACCGTGATGAATGCACTGGCGATGCGCGATGCGCTGGAACGTTCAAACATTCACACGGTGGTCATGTCTGCGATTCCGATGTCAGGCATCGTTGAACACTATGACCGCCGGCTGGCTATTCGTCACCTCGAACGCGGTGATGTCGTGATTTTCTCTGCAGGAACCGGTAATCCATTTTTCACCACAGATTCGGCTGCCTGCCTGCGAGGCATCGAAATCGATGCTGATATTGTGCTGAAAGCCACCAAGGTCGACGGTGTCTACACCGCAGATCCGATGAAGGACCCCAGTGCCACCAAATACGATGTGCTGACCTATGAGGAAGTGCTCGAGAAACAGCTGGGGGTGATGGACCTCACAGCTATTTGTCTTGCTCAGGATCAGGATATGCCACTGCGGGTTTTTGCGATGGACAAAACCGGTGCGCTTCGCAATGCGATTGTTGGTGAAGCCGAAGGAACCTTGATCACCAATTAGTTCTCTCGTTAGACTCGCACTCAGGAAACGAATCAAAGAGGTCAGATTGTGCTGGAAGATGTAAGAAAAGAAGCAGAAGAACGAATGAACAAGTCGCTGACAGCGCTTGACTCTGCTTTTGCAAGAATCCGTACAGGCAGAGCCCATCCTGGTTTGCTGGACAGTGTTCAGGTCGATTATTACGGCACGCCAACACCGCTGAATCAGGTGGCGAACATCACCGTGGAAGACAACCGTACGCTGGCAATCAGCCCATGGGAAAAGCCTATGGTCCCTGCCATTGAAAAGGCAATTCTGAAGTCTGATCTGGGGCTTAATCCGTCAACTTCGGGCGATAAAATACGCCTGCCGATGCCGCCGCTCACCGAAGAAAACCGCCGTGACCTGACAAAGGTTGCCAAGGGCGAAGCAGAAACTGCCCGCATCGCCGTTCGTAATGCCAGGCGTGACGCCAATGCCTATCTGAAAGAGTTGCTGAAAGAGAAGGAAATCACCGAAGACGAGGAACGTCGTGGTGAAGAACTGATCCAGAAGCTGACTGATCAGAAAGTTAAAGAGATCGATCAGGCACTGGAAGCCAAAGAAAAAGACCTGATGGAAATCTGATCTTCGACCACGGCGTCAGTGGCGCAGTTCTCCGGGGCTTAACATGCTGAAACAGAGAATCATTACTGCACTGGTACTGGCGCCCGTAGTCATCGGTTGTGTCTTCTTTCTGCCGCCTGCGCAATTCTCCGTCTTTGTGTTAATGGTGCTGACGATTGGCGCCTGGGAATGGGCGAATCTGGCCGGATTGGAATCTGCCATGCGCTGGGTTTACACCGCCGGCATGGGAGCGCTGCTGGGGGCTTCTCTGTGGCTGCCAGGCCTGCCTGTTATGTTGCTGGCAGTACCTTTCTGGATGCTGGCTGCCTGGTGGGTGGTAAGTTACCCTGCCAATCAGCAATTCTGGTCCTCACAAACCGCCCGGATCATTATTGGTCCGCTGCTTCTGCTACCCCCGCTGCATGGCCTGATTGCCCTGAAAGCCAGCCCTGAAAGCAGTTTTCTTATTTTGTTGCTGTTCTTCCTGATCTGGGGTGCCGATATCGGTGCCTATTTTTCCGGTAAAGCGTTTGGTAACCGTAAACTCGCACCGCAGGTCAGTCCCGGAAAATCCTGGGCTGGTGTCTATGGCGGTTTGCTGACCGCGATTCTGATTGCCGGTGCTATGACTCTGTGGGCAGGCACACCAGATCTGTTTACTCCGGCTGGCGCTCTGTTCCTGTTGGGTTGTGGTGTCATTGTGGCCATCTCAGTGTTGGGCGATCTGACTGAGAGCATGTTCAAACGGTTTCGGGGTATCAAGGATTCATCGGGCTTGCTGCCAGGGCATGGAGGCATTCTTGACCGGATAGACAGTCTGTTATCCGCTGCACCCTGGTTTGCTCTGTTGCTGATGCTGTCTGGCCGGGTACAGGTCGGCTTATGATTGCTGTCACTATTCTGGGGTCGACGGGATCCGTTGGCGTCAGCACCCTCGATGTTATCGCCCGCCATCCTGACAAGTACCGGGTATTTGCCTTAAGTGCCAATCATAATGTGGATGAACTGTTTCGGCAGTGCCTGGTCTGGTCCCCGGAAATCGCCGTCATGGCTGACCCCGCAGCAGCCGGGCAACTGGCTACCGCACTCAGCGCCGAAGGTTCAGCAACCCGTGTGCTGGCGGGTGCTGAAGCGCTTTGTGAGATCGCGGCTCATCCCGGCACTGACGCTGTTATGGCTGCCATTGTCGGTGGTGCTGGTCTTGCATCTTCTCTGGCCGCCGTACAGGCTGGTAAGCGCATGCTGCTGGCCAACAAAGAATCGCTGGTGATGTCCGGCCACCTGTTTATGGAAGCCGCCCACCGGAGCGGTGCAGACATACTGCCCATCGACAGCGAACACAATGCCATATTCCAGAGCATGGCCAATGGTGCCGGCAGTCATGCCGCTGGCATCCGCAAAATATTGCTGACCGGCTCAGGTGGTCCATTCAGAACCCGGGACCTGAACACTTTTGGTCAGATCACCCCGGCAGAAGCCTGTCGTCATCCGAACTGGTCCATGGGCCGCAAGATCTCGGTAGATTCCGCCACGATGATGAATAAGGGGCTTGAGGTAATTGAAGCCAGATGGTTGTTTGATGTGCCTGTTGCGGATATCGAAGTCGTCGTCCATCCGCAAAGTATTGTCCATTCGATGGTTGATTACATCGATGGTTCGGTCGTCTGCCAGATGGGTAACCCGGATATGCGTACACCCATTGCCCACGGACTGGCCTGGCCCCGGCGAATCGACTCTGGTGTGGCACCTCTGGACCTGATCAATGCCGGTAGTCTGACCTTCGAAGTACCGGACTATCAGCGCTTTCCCTGTCTGCGTCTGGCACGGGCAGCCGCCGAAGCTGAACAGAGCCTGTCTGTGGCACTGAATGCTGCCAATGAAATTGCCGTTCAGGGCTTTTTGGATGAACTTATTTCGTTTACTGATATCCCAGTTATTATCGAAAAAGTCATGGCCGGCACCGACCAGCAAGCCATCAGCGAATTAGCCGAAGTTCTGGCACTGGATGAACAGTGCCGGCAACTGGCCAGGGGAATTCTGAAATCTATGAGTAAAAACAGTTTGTCAGGGGCTTTTGATGCTTGAGGTACTGCAGTCCATCGTTGCGCTGATCGTGACCCTGTCCATTCTGGTCACCATTCATGAGTTTGGTCACTACTGGGTGGCCCGGCTGTGTAATGTGCATGTGCTGCGTTTCAGTATTGGCTTTGGCAAGGCTATTTATACCCGGCGTGGCAAGCCGCCAGCGCCGGTCCCGGTGCCTGAAGGGCAGTCAGTCAGAACCCGCAGCAATGAACCGCTGGAAGGCACGGAATATGCGATTGCCTCTATCCCGCTCGGCGGTTACGTCAAAATGCTGGATGAGCGTGAAGGATTTGTGCCTGACGATCAGTTACATCTGACCTTCAACCGCAAACCGGTCTGGCAGCGTATTGCGATTGTAGCAGCCGGCCCCGCTGCTAACTTTCTGCTGGCGATCGCAGCCTACTGGATGCTGTTTGTTGCGGGCGTCAGTGGCGTAGCCCCGGTGCTGGGCTCCATGGACAGTGACAGTGCCGCCGTGCGGTCCGGCCTCAGTCAGGGGCAGGAAGTCGTGGCCATTGATGGCAAGCCGGTTAACACCTGGTCTGACCTGAATTTCATTCTGTTCGACCGAATCGGCGATACCGGCAATATCATCTTCACCGTCAAGGACCCGGCCCGCGGTGGTTTTAACCGCGATTATCTGGTGGGTATTGAAGACTGGCTGTCAGATGCAGAGGAACCCTATCCGGCCGGCGATCTGGGGCTGACACTGAATCTGCCGGAGACCCCGGCAGAAATCGGTTCGGTGATGGCCGGTGGTGCTGCCGAAGCGGCTGGCCTGCAGGCGGGTGACCTGATTCTGGCAGCCAACGATGTTACCGTGAACAAATGGGCAGACTGGGTTGACGTGATCCGGAACAATCCTGGCCGCGCGGTGGATCTGGTGGTCGATCGGGCAGGCAGGGAAATACGGCTGACTGTCATTCCGGGCATCCGTGAGGCTGATGGCAAAAGTTTCGGTTACGTCGGCGCCGGAAGTCCGGGCGTCGCCTTCCCGGAAGAGATGCGCAGGGAAACCAGCTATCCGTTCTATTCCGCATGGATACCCGCAGCGAAAAAGACCTGGGAACTGACAGCGTTTACCTTTGAATCCCTTGGCAAGATGATTACCGGTGCTATATCGCCCAAGAATCTGAGTGGTCCGATAACCATCGCCAAGGTGGCCAATACTTCAGCGGAATCCGGACTCGAAAGCTTCATGCGTTTTATTGCCATTCTCAGCGTGTCGCTGGGGGTCATCAATTTGCTGCCGATTCCGGTGCTGGATGGCGGTCACCTGCTGTATTACACATTTGAACTTATCGCAAGACGTCCGGTGCCAGAGAAAGTACAATTGTGGGGTTTGCAAATGGGCATGTTCATCATTGTCAGCGTCATGCTGTTCGCCCTCATTAACGATATAACAAGGCTTTGATGCCACATCGGCTGTAATTTGATTATGGGAAATCTTCAACGTTTTTTGCTGGGACTGCTTTTCCTGGCCAGTTCTCTCCATGCTTATGGTTTCACCATCTCTGATATCCGGGTAGAAGGCTTGCAGCGTATTTCAGCCGGTACAGTGTTCTCACAACTGCCCGTCAACGTCGGGGATGATCTTGATGATCTGAAGATGCGCCAGATAGTTCGCGCCTTGTTTCAGGATGGTTCCTTTGATGACGTTCAGGTCGGGCGCGATGGAACGGTTCTGGTAGTAGTGGTGAAAGAACGACCTTCGATCGATTCCATTGAAATTGATGGTAACAAGGCCATCAAGTCCGATGCTTTGCTGGAAGGTTTAAGCAAATCCGGCCTGGCGGAAGGGCAGATCTTCAAGAAAGTAACCCTTGAACATATTCGCGCCGACCTTGAACGACAGTACGTTTCACAGGGCCGTTATGGCGCACGGATCATTGCCAACGTCGAAGATCTGCCGCGAAACCGGGTGGCCATCAAAATCGACGTCACAGAAGGCAGCGTTTCAGGTATCACCCATATCAATATTGTCGGCAACACGGTGTTTGATAATGAAACACTGCTTGAAGTGCTGGAACTCAAACTGCCGACCCTGATGTCGTTCTATACCAAGGACGACCGTTATTCCCGCGAGAAACTGAAAGGCGATCTGGAAAAGCTTGAATCCTACTATCTTGACCGTGGTTACCTGAATTTCTCCATTGACTCGACGCAGGTATCCATCTCACCTGACAAGGAAGATGTGTATATCACCATTAACGTTATTGAAGGTGACAAGTTCACCGTCAGTGCCGTGGATGTCGCCGGTGAACTGCATGACCTGCCGGAAGAAGGTGTGCGTTCGCTGATTCTGGTGCAGCCAGGACAGGTATTCTCCCGCGAGCTGATCACCGTGACGGAAGAGCGGATCGAAGCCGCCCTGGGTAATGCAGGCTATACCTTTGCCAGTGTGACAGGGCAGCCGGAGCAGGATGAAGAAGGTACCACCGTTAGCGTGAAATTCTTCGTTGATGCCGGCAACCGCGCCTACGTACGAAGAATCACCTTCCAGGGTAATACCCTGACTCAGGACGAAGTCCTGCGCCGTGAAATGCGTCAGATGGAAGCGGGCTGGGCGTCAACTGCCTCTATTGAACATTCCAAGGTGCGACTCGAGCGGCTGGGTTTCTTCCAGGAAGTGAATGTTGAAACCCCGGCGGTGCCAGGGTCAGATGACCAGATTGATGTGGAATATACCGTAGAGGAGCAGCCCACCGGATCAATTTCCGCAACCCTCGGTTACGCTCAGGACACCGGACTGATTCTTGGCGCCAACTATCAGCAGAACAATGTTTTCGGTACGGGTAACAGCGTTAATCTGGGTGTTAACCACAGTGCGTACCAGACGGCGTACAGTTTCTCGTTCTTTGATCCTTATTACACTGTTGATGGTGTCAGTCGTGGCTATTCGGTCTTCTACCGCAGCAGCGATTTTGACGAGCGTAACATAGCGCGGTTCTCGACCGACTCGTTTGGCGGTTCTGTCAACTTTGGTTATCCCATCAGTGAGATCGCCCGTATCGGCTTCAGCGTTGGCTATGAAAATACGAAAATCAAAGAAGGGATCTATCCTGCACAGGAAATCTCGCAGTTTCTGGCAGCAGAGGGCAAGAAATTCGACCTGTTGACCTTGTCGGCCTCCTACAGCATGTCGGCCCTTAACCGGGGCCTGTTGCCAACTGCTGGTAAGTCACAGTCGCTTTCGTTCGAGATGACCGTGCCGGGCAGTGACCTGGAGTTTTACCGGCTGAACTACAACGGGCAGATCTTCTTCCCGCTGATCAGAGGGCTGGTGCTGCGCCTGCGAACGGACCTGGGCTATGGTGATTCCTATGGTTCATCAACGGCCTATCCGTTCTATAAGCATTTCTATGCAGGTGGCTTCGGATCAGTTCGTGGTTATGAGTCTAACTCTCTGGGTCCACGTTCGACGCCTTCACCCAACGATATTTTCAGCAAACCTGACCCGATCGGCGGCAACGTGCTGATCGATGGCAGCGCCGAGATCCTGTTCCCTTTACCATTTGTGGAAGATCAGCGGCAGCTGAAGTCGGCGTTCTTTGTTGATGCGGGTAATGTCTTTAATACCAGTTGTCCGGCTATCAGCCAGATCTGTCTGGATATTTCTGAAGGCGAACTGCGCTACTCCGCCGGTCTGGCTGTCACATGGATTACTGGCTTTGCGCCGATCAGCTTCAGTATTTCCAAACCGTTTAACAAAAAGCCTGGTGATGATGCGGAAGTATTCCAGTTTGAACTGGGAAGAACCTTCTGATCAGTGAAACTTTTTGCGCGGTCGGGGCTCTTAGTAAGAGTCCCGACCGCGCTGAAACGGCATTGAATCGGGGCGGGGGATATGTAAATATCTGCGCCTTTGAGTTTGCCCCGGGAAAACCGGGATTTTCGTCGACCAAAAATAACTAAGTTTGACCGCACCTGAGGAGATTACCTGTGCATATCAGAACAAAATTAGCGACACTGCTGGCTTCGGTTTTTTTAGCCCTTGTTACACCATCTGCACTGGCTGAAATGAAAGTCGCGGTTGTTGATGTGCAGGCAGCCATTCTGAATTCCGAAGAAGCCAAGCGTCTGTTGCAGCAAATTCAGACAGAATTCAAAGCTGACGAAGACCGTATTCGTAAGATTCAGGCTGAAGTGACCGCGCTGTATGAAAAGATGCAGAAAGATGGCGAAGTCATGAGCGACTCCGAAAAGCGACGTATTCAGCAGGAAATTGAGTCTAAGAATAATGACTTTGTCTACAACCGACAGAAGTTGCAGCGTCAGGTCGAAGACCGTCAGAAAGAATTGTTCGCCGGTACTGATCAGAAAGTTCAGAAGGCCATTGAAGAGCTGGTTCTGAATGAAGATTACGATTTGATCATTCCCCGTCAGGCAGCGCTCTATGTCGGTGATCTTCTCAACATTACCCGCAAGGTGACTGAGAAGCTGAACCAGATGGACGCCAAGAACTAATCACGTCGCGATCCTGTCTTGAAGTTTCGACTAGGAGAAATAGCTGAGAAGCTGGATCTCGAAGTAATCGGTGACGCTTCTGTGGAGATTGCCGGGCTGGCAAAACTCACGGAAGCCGGGCCTGACCAGCTCGCTTTTCTGTTCAGTTCCGCCTATCGAAGGCATCTTGAAGATACCAGGGCCGCAGCAGTGGTCCTGCATCCGGATGATGCCGATGCTGCCAGGGTTCCCGTTCTGCTGTCACCTCAGCCAAGACTGGCCTGGGCCAGGATAGCGGCGTTGTTTGACCGAACACCGGGGCCCACCGGTGAAGTTCATCCCACTGCAGTTGTCGACCCGCAAGCGGTACTGGCTGCTGGCGTCAGCGTTGGTGCCAATGCTGTGATCGAAGCAGGCGCAGATATTGGCGAGAGAGCTGTCATCGGGGCCGGCTGTTTCGTTGGCGCCGGGACCAGAATTGGTCACGACAGTCGCCTGTTCGCAAATGTGAATATCTATCACGAAGTGGAAATCGGCGCGCACTGTATTATTCATGCCGGGGCTGTGATCGGCGCTGATGGCTTCGGCTTTGAATTTGATCGCAGTACAGGCTCTCTGGTTAAGATTCCGCAGATCTTCAGTGTCATCATCGGTGACCGGGTAGAAATCGGAGCGGGTACCACCATTGATCGCGGGGCGCTGAATCATACTCGTCTGGGTGATGGGGTTAAACTCGATAATCAGGTTCAGGTAGGCCATGGAACGACTATCGGGGCCAATACAGCGATCTCTGGCTGTACTGCTATCGCCGGTAGCACCAGGATTGGTTCATACTGTCTGATTGGTGGAGCTGTCGGTATTATCGACAATCTGGTGATTGCAGATCAGGTGGAGATAACGGCCATGTCACTGGTAAGCCAGTCCATTACTGAGAAGGGACGCTACTCCTCAGGCACCGGGCTGATGCCAAGTCGTGACTGGAAGCGTAATATCGTCGGGTTCCGTAAGCTGGACGATTTGCTGAGGCGGGTTCGAAAGCTAGAAAAAACAGACCGACAGGATTGAGACTGCCGGTCGCCGACATTTAATGTCGAGTCTCCCGCGCCTGACTGTTGATAGCAGGTTATAGCGGGGCGAACTGACGATTTCACGAGGGTGAAATCAGATAATAACAGGTACGCATGGGAAGCCGGGCAACAACATCCAGGCATAACATCCGGACAACAACAAGAGTAATCTCATGGAAGTTACAGAAATTTGGCAATATCTTCCTCATCGCTTTCCGTTTCTGCTGGTGGACCGGGTGCTGGAGTTTGAAGCCGACAAGCGCATTGTGGCGATTAAGAACGTCACCATTAATGAGCCTCAGTTTACTGGCCATTTCCCCAATACGCCGGTTTTTCCGGGCGTTATGATCGTGGAAGCACTGGCCCAGGCGTCAGGCATACTAGCGTTTAAAAGCCGTAACCGAACGCTGGATGACGGTTACATCTACTACCTTGCTGGCACTGACAAAACCAAATTCAAGCGCTCTGTGGTACCTGGTGACCAGTTACGTCTGGAAGTTGAAATTGTTAACCTGCGAAGCCACTGGATGAAAGCATCCGGAAAGGCGTACGTTGGTGACAATCTTGTCTGTTCCAGCCTCCTGACCTGCGCGGAGCAGAAAGTCTCCTGAATCCGGGGTTCACATGTCTGAACCTGATCACTCTCCTCTGATTGCCCTGGTCGCCGGCGAATTGTCCGGCGACAATCTTGGTGCGCCGCTGATCCATGCCATCAGGCAACGTCATCCGGGCGCCCGCTTTGTCGGGATTGGTGGGCCGGCGATGATCGAAGCAGGGCTTGAGTCCTGGCGAGATCTGGATGAGTTGTCCGTGAATGGTTTCGCCGAACCGATCAAGCGGTTGCCATCGCTGCTGAAAATTCTGCTGGATAGCCGCGACCGGATAGTCGAATCCCGGCCAGATTGTTTTGTCGGTATCGATTTCAACTTCTTTAATGGCCTGCTGGAAGGGATGGTGCATAAGCGAGGCATCAAAGTGGCTCATTATGTGTCTCCTTCGGTCTGGGCCTGGCGACAGGGTCGTATTAAGTCGATAGCGAAGAATGTCGACCTGATGATGACTCTGTATCCGTTTGAAAATGCGATTTATGAGGAAAATGGTGTCAGGGCGGTATTTGTCGGGCATCCACGTGCTGACCAGATCTCGCTGCAGGCTGAGCCCGGGGCCCGTGAACAGGCGCGGGAACTGCTGGGTCTGAATGTCAGCGGTCAGGTCATAGCCCTGCTGCCCGGAAGTCGTGGCTCGGAAGTGGCGATGACCGGTGTCGATTTTCTTGATACTGCCAGACAGCTCAGTCAGTCAGACAACAGCCGCGTGTTTGTTATTCCCGCTGCTAACGACAAGCGAAAGGCTCAGCTTGAACAATTACTGGAGGGCTACGCAGACATTAATGTAGTGCTGGTAGCCGGTCAGTCTGAGCAGGTTATGCAGGCGGCAGATGTGGTACTGGCAAATGGCGGTACCGCGACCCTGGAGGCACTGCTGCTGAAGCGGCCGGTGATCATGTCATACCGGCTTGGCAGTCTGACTTATGCGTTGGTATCCCGGATGGTGAAAACCCCATGGTTCTCTCTGCCTAACATTCTCGCCGCCAGGGAGCTGATTCCCGAATTTATCCAGAGCGGGGCCGAGCCTGCAGCGATGGCGGCTGCAGTCGAACGACTTCTGGCTGACGAATCAGGCAACGCTGAGCTGCTCGCGGCATTTGATGAGATACACCAGCGCTTGCGGCGCAACGCCGGAGCAACAGCAGCCAGTGCAGTGCTCGAACTGGCCGGATACGGGGGCTGACAGGTGTTCTGGATGGAATTTTGCGCGGGTGTCGATGAAGTGGGTAGGGGACCCCTGGCAGGTGAGGTGTATGCGGCTGCGGTGATTCTGGAACCTATTCGATCAATCCCTGGGCTGAGGGATTCCAAGGCGCTGTCTGCCAGAAAGAGAGCGATACTGGATACCCGCATTCGGGAAGAGAGCATTGCTTACTGTATTGCCACGGCTTCGGTGGCTGAAATCGATCAGCTGAATATCCTGCATGCCAGTATGCTGGCAATGAAGCGGGCTGTTGAGGGGCTCAGCGTTGCGGCTGACTTTGCCATGGTGGATGGTAATCGCCTGCCAGACTTACCTTGTCCGGCAGAATGGCTGGTTCGGGGAGATGCCCGCTTCGATGCCATCAAGGCGGCTTCCATCATAGCCAAGGTGGCGCGGGATGCTTCGCTTGAGGAGCTTGACGCCCGTTACCCGGCCTACGGATTTGCCCGTCACAAAGGATACCCGACGGCCGATCATCTGGCAGCGCTTGAAAAATATGGTCCGACACCCCATCACAGAATGTCATTCGCACCGTGCCGCAAGTTTGCCCGTGCCTGACTGCTCAGGTTGCCCGCTTCTGCATTGCCGTGTGAACATGCACTGATTAACCCTACAGGAGAACGCTAGTGTCTTCCGATCGTGAGTTTGATGTCGTTTTACTGGGCGCAACCGGCTTTACCGGAAAGCTGGTTGCTGAATTTCTGGCAGAAACCTACGGTACAGGCCAGACCTTAAACTGGGCACTGGCCGGCAGAAATCAGGCAAAACTTGAGTCTGTACGTGCCGGACTGGGTGAAGAAGCCGCCAGTCTGCCGCTGATTATTGTCGACAGCAGTGACGCCAGTGCGCTGAACGAAATGGCGGCCAGAACCAGAGTTATTTGCACCACCGTCGGGCCCTATGCACTGCACGGTAGTAAAGTCGTCGAAGCCTGCGTGGATCAGGGAACCCACTACTGCGATCTGACCGGCGAAGTGCAGTGGATGTACCGGATGATCGAACAGTTCCAGTCCCGCGCTGAAGCCAGCGGTGCGCGCATCGTGCACACCTGTGGCTTTGATAGTATACCCAGTGATCTCGGAGTGCTTTTCACTCAGAACCAGATGCAGGCAAAGCACGGCGTATATGGTGATAGTGTTAAATTCCGGGTAGCCGACAGTCGCGGTGGGGTCAGTGGTGGCACGATTGCCAGCATGATGAATATGATGGAAGAAGTCCGGGAAGACCCTTCCATCAGAGACATCATTAACGATCCCTATGCGCTCAACCCACTCAATATGCCACGTGGGGAAGACGGGCCGGATCAGTTGGTCGCCATGTATGATGCAGATTTTAAAGCCTGGACTGCGCCGTTTGTGATGGCCGCAATTAATACCCGGGTGGTCCGAAGAAGTCATGCGCTGATGGGTTATCCCTGGGGCAAGCAGTTCCGCTATGACGAAGCCATGCTGACGGGTCCGGGACCGCAAGGTTACCTTAAGGCTGTCGCCATAGCGGCAGGGTCTGTGATGACCATGCTCGGGGCGGCCTTTGGTCCGGTGCGTTCCATGATGAAATCGCTGCTGCCTGCACAGGGTGAGGGTCCTTCACTGGAGACCCGCGAATCGGGCTACTTTGATATTGAATTTTATGCTGCCAACAGCTCCGCTTCCGACAAATGTATAAAGGTGCGAGTAACCGGTGACAAGGACCCTGGCTACGGTGCCACTGCCCGTATGCTGGGTGAAAGTGCTGTGTGTCTCGCAAAGGATTCACTGGAGACCGGCGGCGGTTTCTGGACACCGGCAACCGCCATGGGCGACAGACTGATCCAGCGCCTGCAGGCTAATGCGGGCATGAAGTTCACGGTGCTGTGAGCAAACGGCGATGAAGATCTGGGTTGATGCTGACGCGTGCCCCGTTGCAGTCAAGGAAATACTGTTCCGGGCAGCTCAGCGCACAGGCATTGAACTGACGCTGGTCGCCAACCAGTACCTGAAAACACCTGCAGCCAGGAATATTCACATGCTGCAGGTGATGCAGGGTTTTGATATCGCCGACAATGAAATCGTGCGCCGAACGGAACCCGGTGACCTTGTCATTACCAGTGACATTCCACTGGCAGCAGAAGTGCTGGAGAAAGGCGGCATGGTGATCACCAGCCGGGGTGAGGAATATACCGCAGAAAATATTCGTGGCAGGCTCAATATCCGCGATTTCATGGATACAATGCGCGCCAGCGGGATTCAGACCGGTGGTCCGCCGGCGCTGAATCAGGCGGACCGGCAGGCGTTCGCCAACCTCCTGGACCGGTTGATTACCCGTCACTATAAACCAGGCGTCTGATCAGCGGATTCCCCCTTTCAGCGGCTCCGGCTCTTCGGCTATCATGAAGACCTTCTGACTGATCCCCCGGTAGCCTGATTCATGTCGAATTCCTTTGTCCATCTGCGAGTCCATTCCGAATTTTCACTCAGCGATGGCATGGTCCGGGTTAAGCCCTTTGCGGCTGCTGTTGCCGCAGATGGTATGCCTGCTGCGGCGATCTCTGACAACAATAATCTGTTTGCGCTGGTGAAGTTTTACAATGCCGCGCAGAACAATGGTATCAAACCTATTATCGCTGCCGACGTCTGGGTACGCGGCGAGAGCCCTGAAGACCCCGCGACGCCACTGGTACTGATTGCTGCCAATGAAACCGGCTATCGTAACCTGTCTGAATTACTGTCCCGCGCCTATCTCGAAGGGCAGGATAAAGATGGTGTTTGCCTGCGCCAGGACTGGATTGCAGAACAGCCGGAGGGGCTGATTGCGCTCTCTGCCGGTAAGGAAGGGGACGTCGGGCAGGCACTGATTCGTGGCAATCAGGCAGTGGCAAAACGCCGGGCCCGGAAATGGGCAGAAATTTTCCCTGATGCCTTCTATCTTGAGTTACACCGCACCGGCCGGGAAGGGGAAGAGGACTATATTTTCCATGCGGTCAATCTGGCTATTGAGCTGGACCTGCCGGTGGTGGCCACCAACGATGTGCGCTTCATCGACAAGGAAGAATTTGAGGCCCATGAAGTGCGGGTCTGTATTCACGAGGGCCGGACGCTGGATGACCCGCGCCGGGTACGGCGCTATTCCGAAGAGCAGTACCTGAAAACCAGCGCCGAGATGTGCGCGTTATTCGCTGACCTGCCAGAGGCTATTGAGAACACCCTGGAGATCGCGCGCCGCTGTAGTGTTGATGTTGATCTGGGCAACTACTATCTGCCGGAGTATCCGATTCCTGAAGGTATGACCACGGAAGAGTTCTTCAGCCAGGTGTCGCGGGAAGGTCTCGACCGCCGGCTTGAGAAAATCTTCGATGTGAACAGTCCGCAGTTCCCGGAACAACGCAAAGCCTACGATGAGCGCCTCGAATTTGAATTGCGCATCATCAACGATATGGGTTTCCCGGGTTACTTTCTGATCGTGATGGAGTTCATTCAGTGGTCGAAGGAAAATGGTATACCAGTGGGGCCGGGCCGGGGTTCAGGTGCCGGTTCGCTGGTCGCCTATGCGCTGCTGATCACCGACATCGACCCGCTTGAATACGATCTGCTGTTTGAGCGCTTTCTCAACCCGGAACGGGTATCGCTGCCGGACTTTGATATCGACTTCTGCATGGACGGTCGTGACCGGGTCATCCAGCATGTCAGTGAAACCTACGGCAAAGAAGCTGTTTCGCAGATCATTACCTTCGGTACCATGGCCGCCAAGGCTGTGGTCCGGGATGTGGCGCGGGTGCAGGGTAAGCCCTATGGTCTGGCGGATAAACTGTCAAAACTGATTCCGTTCGATCCGGGGATGACGCTGACCAAGGCGCTGGAAGAGGAACCGGCGCTGGTGGAATTTATCGAGTCCAGCGAGGAAGTGCAGGAAATCATGGAGATGGCCTTCAAGCTGGAGGGTCTGACCCGGAATGTGGGTAAACACGCCGGTGGCGTCGTTATTGCGCCTACCAAGATCAGTGATTTCTCGCCGGTATTCTGTGACGAAGGTGGCGGTTACGTTACTCAGTTCGATAAGGATGATGTGGAACAGGCCGGTCTGGTCAAATTCGACTTTCTGGGCCTGCGAACCCTGACGATCATTGATAATGCCATGAAAAGCATTAACGCCCGACGAGCTGAAAATGGCGAAGGTCCTCTGGATATCGATGCTATCTCGCTGGAAGATCCGGCCATATACGAAGATCTGAAGCAGGCAAAGACCACCGCGGTGTTTCAGCTGGAATCCCGGGGTATGAAAGACCTGATGAAGAAAGTAAAACCCAGTCGCTTCGGAGATATTGTGGCGCTGGTAGCCTTGTTCAGACCGGGACCGCTGCAACTTGCCGACGACTTCATCCGCCGTAAACACGGTATCGATGAAGTAGATTATCTGCATCCGAGCCTGCAGAAAGTACTGGAAGGCACCTACGGGGTTATGCTGTATCAGGAACAGGTCATGCAAATCGCCCAGATTCTGTCGGGCTATACGCTGGCAGATGCTGACCTCTTGCGTCGTGCCATGGGTAAGAAAAAACCCGAAGAGATGGCCAAGCAAAAAGCTATTTTTGTCAAAGGTGCAACGGAACGGGGAGTTGATGCCAAACAGGCAGACTACATCTTCAGTCTGATGGAAAAATTCGCGGGCTACGGTTTCAACAAGCCGCACTCGGTGGCCTACGCCAAGGTTGCCTATCAGACCGCCTGGCTCAAACATTATTATCCGGCGGACTTCATGGCGTCTGTTCTGTCTGCAGATATGCAGTCCACTGAAAAAGTGGTGATCAACATCGAGGAATGCCGGGAGATGGATATTCCTATCTCGCCGCCTGACGTTAACCGTGGTGAGTTCAGATTTGTCGCAGATA
Source organism: Pseudomonadales bacterium (assembly GCA_020443225.1). Taxonomy (GTDB): domain Bacteria; phylum Pseudomonadota; class Gammaproteobacteria; order Pseudomonadales; family Azotimanducaceae; genus UBA4582. Next base: position 3,248 of record JAGRIO010000028.1, on the reverse strand, counting down.
CCCCCCGCTCCATCATCTACGGGCTGGGTGCTATCAAGGGGCTGGGGGAAGGCCCCATCGAAAGTATTGTCCAGTCCCGCCGGGATGGCCCCTATACCGACCTGTTCGATTTTTGTGAGCGGGTCGATTCTTCCAGGGTGAACAAACGGGCCGTGGATGCACTTACAGGCTCTGGCGCCCTCGACCTGCTGGTGCCGGAATCATTGGTGCCTGCGGGGGTCAGTGTCATTGATTACAAGCGGTCGCTGCTGATGAACAATCAGGAAGATGCGGTGCGTATGGCAGAGCAGAAGTCCAGGGATGCTGCCAGTGGCTCAATGGATATGTTCGGCGTCGAACTGCTGAGCGACAATGCAAATGGCTGCCGCTACAACCATATTGATTCCCTGCGGGTAATGAACCTGAAAGAGCGCCTGCAACGGGAAAAGGAAACCCTCGGGCTGTATCTCACCGGGCATCCCATTGATGCCTATAAGACCGAACTGAAACACCTTGCCAAGACCCGCATCGTTGATCTGCGGGTCAGCAAGGATGCACAGATGATCGTAGGGCTGATCGTGAGTATGCGCACCATGAAAAGCCGCCGTGGGGAAACCATCGCCTTTGTGACGCTGGATGATCGTTCCAGTCGTATTGAAGTTTCGGTGTTCGGGGAACTCTACGACGAGAATCGTGCCAAGTTGCAGAAAGATCAACTGGTAGTGATCAAAGGTGTGGCCAGTGCCGATGAGTTCGCCGGCGGGCTGCGTATGCGTGCCAGTGAAATCCTGGATATTGTAGAAGCCCGGCAACGTGGTATTCGTTGTCTGAAACTCAGTCTCAGCGGGCAGGCCCTTGAAGGCGACTTCACCGGGCGGCTTGCCTCGCTGCTGACGCCCTTCAAAGGCGGCCCCGGTACCGGTTGCCCGGTTTCCATTGCCTATATCCGCCCCGATGCCCAGGCAGAGGTGCTGCTGGGTGACGACTGGCGGGTATCGCCGGATGATGAACTGTTGCAGAACCTGCGGGACTGCTACGGCGCAGAGCAAGTGCATCTGGACTACTGACGGCGGGTGTTGCGATGCTGAATCCTGAGTGGTTAGCGACGCAACTGGCCGGTTACTCCGGTAACCTCTTTGTGGGTTACAGTGGTGGTGTGGATTCCCATGTCCTGCTCCATCTGATCGCCCACAGCCGCTTGCAGGCGCGGGTCGTGGCGGTGCATGTGAACCACGGTATCAGCGAGTCGGCAAATCAATGGGAAGCCCATTGCGCAGCCGAGGCAGCGAAGCTGCACATCCGTTACATCTCACACCGTCTGAGACTGACCCGGCAGGGCAACCTGGAAGACGAAGCCCGCCGGGGCCGTTACGGGTTCTTCGCCAGTCTGCTGGCTCCTGGCGATCTGTTACTGCTGGCTCATCATGAAGACGATCAGATCGAAACGGCGCTGTTTCACCTGTTGCGTGGTTCTGGGGGAGGATTTCTGAAAGGTATGCCAGCACGGCGGGCTCTGGCTGAGGGTGAAGTCTGTCGCCCCCTGCTGGATTCATCCCGCAGCGATATTGAAGCCTATGCCCGTTCCCATAAACTGAGCTGGATCGATGATGAGAGTAATGCCGATACTGGCTATACCCGTAACTATCTTCGCCATGAAGTGATACCGGTGCTGTTGCAGAAGTGGCCCGGAGCCAAAAGTCATCTGGCGGATGCCATCCGGGATGCGAACGATGTCAGAACCACCTTGCAGATGCAGGTTCAGCAGCGTCTGCAAGCAAATAGCGGCCCGAATGGAGAGCTGCCCCTGGCCGCACTGACTGAACCTGATGTCGCATCACTGGCTGTTTTTCTGGGTGGCTGGTTTGAGCGCCTGAACCTGCCTTACCCTGGCAGGTCACTGTTACAGGAGATGGCCGCCCGGATCGACCAGGTCCGCCGGCTGGGTGCAGGCGCGCCTTTATTCAGTTGGCAGGGATGTGAGTTGCGGGTTCATCGGCACGCGCTCTGGCTGCTGAAGACCCTGCCGCCCGCTGATCTGGTGGCAATGCCCGTGGTCGAGGGGCAACATCAGGTTAATGGCGGTGTGCTCACGGTTTCGCGTGGGGCTGGCGGTCTGCAGGCAGAGGATGTCGCGGAGATGCATATCTGCCGCCGGCAGGGCGGCGAGAAAATCCGGCTGCACCTGACCAGAACGATTAAACAACTGTATCAGGAACGGCAGCTGCCCGGCTGGTACCGTGAACGCCTGCCGCTGGTGAAACTGAAGGGTGAGTCACCGGTCACGGTGTGCGTTCCGGCCATACCCGCACTGGGGTCAGATCAGATCAATGCTGGCGCATACAGCGGCGGAGAGACAGGCTGGCACTTTACTTTCGATTTGCCCGCCAGCCTGAACAGCGCCGTGATTTCTTCATCCGGGGTCTGACGCTTTGCAGTGATGGATACTGATGGCAGAAACGGCTGCAACTTAATGTAAGATAAAAGATATTCGCGTTGAGTGCAGGCAGGCTCGGTGGTATTCTAGAACCCCATCTTGGTTGAGCCCTTTCAACCATATTTCTTTCAGATGGGAGTTCAATGTCTCGCTTTATTTTTGTTACCGGTGGTGTCGTTTCCTCGTTGGGAAAAGGCATTGCAGCCGCGTCTCTGGGGGCCATTCTTGAGGCCCGCGGTCTGAAAATCACCATGCTCAAGCTCGATCCCTATATCAATGTGGATCCGGGCACCATGAGTCCCTTGCAGCATGGTGAGGTGTTCGTCACTGCCGATGGCACTGAGACCGACCTCGATCTGGGTCACTATGAGCGATTCGTCCGGACCACCATGAGTCGTAAGAACAACTTCACCACCGGCCAGATCTATGCCGATGTCATCGCCCGCGAGCGTCGCGGTGATTATCTGGGTGCAACCATTCAGGTCATTCCCCACATCACAGACGAGATCAAACGCCGGGTGATTGAGGGTGCTGGTGACAGTGATGTCGCTATTGTTGAGATTGGTGGTACCGTTGGTGACATCGAATCGCAGCCATTTCTCGAGGCTGCAAGACAGCTACGCTTTGAAGTAGGTTTCAGTAACGCGCTGTTTATTCATCTGACGTTGGTGCCCTATATTGCGACGGCGGGTGAAACCAAAACCAAACCGACCCAGCACTCGGTCAAGGAAATGCGCAGTATCGGTTTGCAGCCGGACATTCTCATTGTGCGTTCCGATCATGAAATCGCCGAATCAGCCCGGGAAAAAATTGCCCTGTTTACCAACGTCGAACC
>JAGRIO010000288.1 GCA_020443225.1 Pseudomonadales bacterium | reverse complement strand
GGCCTGTGCGGGTATCCACATCAATCTGAGAGGCACCTCGCAGGCGGTATTCCACCGGTTCTTCCACCGTCATTATATTAATGTCCGGTGTGTTCTTTTGCGCCAGCATTGCATAAAGCAGAGATGTCTTGCCGGAGCCGGTGGGGCCGGTCATCAGAATCATGCCGTCGGCAAGTTGTGAAAGGTTCTCAAGCTTTTCCTGTTCGGCAGGATCGAGGCGCAACATGGTGAGCCCGCGGACCTGATTCTGTGGCAGCAATCGAACAACCAGCCGTTCACTGGTTCCAACGGGAATGACTGACAGTCGCAGGTCGATTTCCTTGTGTTCCAACTCCATCCGCAGTTCCCCATCCTGAGGAATCATGTGCTTGGTTGGATCCATGCCCGCGGCTGCTTTCACATGGCGAATGAGGTGCTGGTGGACCGTGGCTGGCAGGGTAACAGCCCGATATAACACGCCATCAATGCGGTTACGCACGACCGCACCATCACCATAGGGTTGGATATGAGTGTCTGAAGCGTTCAGGTGATACGCGCGCCTGAGGATCTCCGCAAACAGCTTTGATGTGGCGCTGATGCCTGTATTGATTTGTGCGCCATCCTTTTTACGCAGGACGAGTTCAGCGGCCAGTAGCGAGCCTGGAACTGAACCCCAGTCCTTCAAGGTACCACCGTCCTCGCCAAAGACGTTGGCCAGCGCTGATTCGATTTCTGCTGGCGTTGCCACACAAGCTTCGATCTGCATGCCAAGTGTAAAGGCCAGTTCGTTGAGGGTGGCAGTGTCTGCCGGATTTGCGGTCGCGACCAGCGCGCGCTGGTCCTCAATGACCAGAGGCAATATCAGGTTGGTGCGGGCAACGCTTTCAGGTACCTGCCTGGCAAAATCACTTTCCAGACTGCCGATGTCGGCACGTCGAATACCAAAGTAGAGCGCTGCCGCGTCGGCCAGCTTCGCCGGGTCGATGCCGGTAGAACGCGCCACACTGTTCCAGTTGGCGACAATATCACCATCCAGTTTGAAGGCAGCGGGCAAGGGTTGTGCTTTATCAATGCTGGAGGCGGCCTGTACCAGCCAGTGATTGAGGCTCATTGGTCGTCCTCGGAAAATTCAAAATGCAACAGCTCCTCCGGGTCGTCGCCCTGACGATAGATGATCTCGAGACCACCTTCTTTTCCGGTAAGCTCGTATCCCATTTCGGTCAAAGCGTATCCGACATTCTCTGACTCACTCCAGGCCGGGTCGAGGAACTCAGGCAGATGGCCGGTATATCGCTGATAGGTTTCCACGCGATGGGCCACGTGATACATCGCAACGCTGAGGTTTGTTTCGACACTCCTGGAGCCGACAGATCGCTCCCTTGGCAATGGGCTTTCATACAGAAAGAGCGCGACTACAGCGCAAAGCAGCCAGGAAAATGCAACGACCCAGGGGTGATTGCAAAATGGTTCAACGACAACTTTATCATCGCTGAGCCCAATGTCGTCCAGATTCTCATTGGCGGATTGCCGGATCAGGTCATCCAGATCATTCGACATTGATCAGTCTCCGGAGATCGACGACATAATAGTTGTCATCCACATTCGCGATACTTCCTTCAGGCAGCCGGTTCTGTACACGAAAGAGTATCTCCATTTCGTCCAGGCTTTTTGGACTGTTATCGAGCAGAATCCGAAGGTAGGGTTGGTGATTCAGAAACGGCTTTGCGAACAGATGCCGCGTCAGGGACGTATCAAAATCAGGTGAAAACTTCACCAGTTGCAACACCATACCGAAATTGTTTTCACGCCAGAGCCACTCCTGGTTCAACCCCTGATAGTCAGGTGTAGTCTCGTGGAACGGGTCAAGATAGACGCGCATCCGCGTTTCAGTCTCTTTTGGTTTGGGAAACCACCGCCCGGTGTTGTCGTGGAACTGTTTTACGGCATCGGCGACGGCAAGGATATTCTGAGCGACCTTGTCCGCTTCGAGCTCATACCTTATTTGCTGAAACCCCCGATAGCCGAGCATTGAAACGCTGAGCAGGATTGCTAACCCAGTCAGCAGGAGATCTGCTTTAGTCCAGCCCTTCATTGATCGTCCAGTTCGCGGTGAGGGTGTGCTGTGCCAGATTCGAGTACGACCGTGACGTCGCTGATGGTTGCCTTCAGGGTAAACGAAAAATCCGAGTGTCGTTGGTACTGTACCAGTCCACGGATGGCAGCTTTCGGCAGCATCGGTGGCAGGACACCGTTTTTGATCTCATAGGCATGTAGTGATGCACTGGCGGCTTGCAAGAGATCGCCAAGGTCTGCCTCGATTTTGGATTCGGTGGGCCCCCATATGAGCTGCACCATATCGTCAAATTTGAAGGCCGCCAGAATAATTACGACCAGCCAGATGGCGATGGCTATTGAAAACCTGGGTAGTTTTTTCTGGTGAGACCGGTCGCCGGAGGCCACCGCGCTGACTCGCCCGGATATATCCGATTCCGTTTGCCGGATCAGATCCTCAAGTTCGTTAGTCATTCAATAGTGTCCAAGCGTCTGTCGCTGGCGGCCTCAGCCTTTCCGCTAGCCGGGATTCTGGCAATTGCCGGGATGCGTGCGCCAAAACGGGAATCGTGCCAGCACGCAGACAGAACGTCAACCACTCACCGGAGGAAGAATATAGGGTCGATCGATGGCCAAAACTCCACCGTTTCGGCATCAACGTACCTTTGATAGTTGCAGGCAGGAAGCGGTACTTGAGGCAATGTACGACCATGGGTGCTGATGTCGCCGAGTCTGTTGTTCAACAGTTCGACGCCAATCAGTGCGGCAAGGTCGTTGACGGTAGTCGATGGCCGGGTGAACTATATTTTGCGGCTAATGCTAACGAGGCCTATAGACGCATGAAAAACCGGATATCTGAATTGGCTGGCAGGTGAGGATTGAATCAATATAACAGATTCAGTTGGCTATCCGAAAATACAGGAAACTTTAGCTGACTGGATGGCAGCGCAATCCATATAATCTGTATCAGGCGGGCGTTTATATGCTGCCTGATGCAGTGCTCTGAAGCTGACACAGGGCCCAGCGGAAAGGCAGTCTCAGCTGAGTGCAACTACATTGTCTTGTTAGTTAGTTTCGCCTGAATGCTTTGTAAAAATGAAGCCAATTAAAATGCCATAAATGCCGAATTGCAGAAGCAAATAAAAGCTTTCCATAGCTATAAATGCCAGGGGGTTCTGTACTATTTGTTTTGCCACGAAAGCCAGCACGTGCGACGTCCAGAAGAAAAGACCTATTAATAAAGCGTACTTTAAACCCCGGACCGGGCCTTTGCCTGAAAAGTTCACAAACGGGTATAAAGAAGATAAGACAGCACCCTGAATCAGAATGGTGGCAAGACCCAGCGAGAAACTAGGCTCGCCCTGAAAATAGCCAAACACCCTGTAAGTTTCTTCGAAGAACAGAACGTGCCACACAACCGCTAACGGAAATGCTACAAGCGTATAGGCTAGTGTGCCTGACAGGATCAGTTTGTAGTTCAAGGCAATCTCCTTTTTTGTGCTAACAGCTTTTAACTCTCAGGCAGCTCATCGAACTCTTTTCGTCTTGATTCAAACCATCTGTTCATTTCCTCAGGGTCATCCATAATCTTTCGCATTTCTTCCATGGCCTTCAAATGCGCCGCATCTTGTTCTTTGTACATTTGCATTCCATGTTGTTTGCTCAGTTCAGCCATTTCTTCAAACGTGCTGGCACGAAACTGTGTTTCACATGCTCCGCCCAGTTGCTTACAGCTCATAGTTTTCATAACTTCTCCTTGCTTAGCTATTGATGGCACAGCGGCAGTGGTCGTGGGCACAGTATGTGCAGCCCATCTGCCACTGGTACTGTCTTCAGGTACTTCTTCTATTCCTCTGTTAAGAATGCTCTGATTTGTTCTGACCTGTCCCCCGGGAAGTGCCTGGCGTCTGGAAGGTAGTCAAGCTTGAGCTTCGCTATGTTTGAAGCAAGTCGATCACGAATTGTCTCAGCATCAAGCATCATATCTTTGCCGCCAACCACTGCCATGACTGGCACATCTATACCTGCCAGTTGCTCATCAGTGAATATTGGTAGCTTCTCCAGTCTTGGTCTGAAGTGTTGTGGAATCTCAGCAAAAAACTCAGACAGTTTGACTGCCGCTTCAGAAGCAGTGCCAGACCGACTACCTACCATAAGTTCTCTGACTTTGGATTTTCCCCAATTACCCAGTAAAGACAGAGGAATCACCCACCACAAGATACTTTTCTGTTTGCCCACTCCGCCCGGAGATACCAGCACAAGCTTCGCCACTTTCCCTGGCCGACGAATTGTATAGTCAAGAGCAAACCAACCGCCTAACGAGGTACCTATAATTGATGCACGATCAATATTTAACTGGCTAAGAACTTCATCGAGCCATTCTGCATACCCTGGCGAGTCAAGATTGGGTCGGGAAGCCGCACTCAACCCGGGTTCACCAATAATGTCGATGCAATAGATATGAAAATCACTGTTCCACTTAGAAACCTCATTCAGCCACATCAGTGAATTACTCATTGATCCATGCAGCAGGACAATGCTGGGAGAATCAGCAGGACCTGATTCAACTACAAATGTTTCGCCCTGGCTTGTGGGTACTTTGTGGGTTCTGTATGGCACGGGATAAATATCCATTATTGCCATGTAGCGATCGCGAATAATTCCCGAGCTGTTGTCAGTTCTGTAAATTGATTGGTTGCCAGTCATGTCAGAAATACCCGAATAGCGAAGGGTTAATGCCGTTAGCAATGCAGCAAAGACAAAGACTCCAGTCGCCAGAAAGAGAATTTTTCCCCGCATCATTTGAGAGCCCACCTAAGTCTGGGCAGAAGTGAGTTTCTCGATAAGCTTCATTAATTCACGGACCACTGAACTATCACCGCTGATCAGAATCTTCAGGTAGCCCAATTCAGGTGAGTAGATCGAATCGATCCTGGATGAGGACAGATCTGAGTCACCAGCTTCATTCTTCTGGGATGCCATCAAATAGTTGGTAATGCGGGAAC
>JAGRIO010000287.1 GCA_020443225.1 Pseudomonadales bacterium | reverse complement strand
CCCAGATGCTCGCTACCCTGTTTGACTTCCCCTTTGAAGATCGCCGTAAACTGACCCGCTGGTCTGATGTAGCGACCGCAGACGTGGAAAATGGCGGCATCGTCGCAGACGAAGATCAGCGCCGGGCAGAACTCATCGAATGTCTTGAATATTTCACTAACCTCTGGAATGAGCGGGTTAATGAGCCACCCAAGGGCGACCTGATTTCTATGCTGGCCCATGGGGAATCTACCCGGAACATGGATCCCGTGGAGTACCTGGGTAACCTGATACTGCTGATTGTTGGCGGTAACGATACGACACGTAACTCCATCACCGGTGGTGTTCGCTTCCTGAACGAAAACCCGGCTGAGTATGACAAGTTGCGGGCCAATCCGGGACTGATCAACAATATGGTGCCGGAAATCATTCGTTATCAGACGCCACTGGCCTATATGCGCCGCACCGCAGCCACTGACGTGATGCTGAACGGTAAGGAAATCAAGAAAGGCGACAAGGTACTGATGTGGTACGTTTCCGGCAACCGCGACAGCAGCGTCATCGATCGTGCCGACGAGTTTCTCATTGACCGGCCCAAAGCCCGCCAGCACCTGTCCTTCGGTTTTGGCATTCATCGCTGCATGGGTAACCGTTTGGGTGAAATGCAGTTACGGATCCTGTGGGAAGAAATTATGAAACGGTTCGACAAAGTGGAAGTGGTCGGTAAGCCTCTCACCGTCAAAAACTCTTTTGTCAAAGGCTACAGCGAAATGCCTGTTGTCCTCCATGCCAGATAATTCTGCAGCGCACACCAGGACAGGACACATTAAGCCGTTCTGACGAGGTAATTGCTCCAAGTAAGCTTCAGCGGGCCTTCTGGCCCGCTTTTTTTTGCTCCGAATCTGATCAGTAGCTGATGCAGGGCACCGTTGACCTGCGATTTTCGGCCATTCATACATCAACGGTCACGCTAACTCCATTTCTGTGACGCTGTACACGGTTTGCGAGCGTTATTGATCTCACAATGCGCCAACTTTGATTCGTTGGTGCTGTGAAATGCGCTTACTGTGGGTGCCATTGCTGGGTTGTTTACTGGCCTGTGATCCGGGCCAGTCTGGTATCAATACCGGTACTCAGTCACCTGATCCGGTTGTTGTGGATCAGCCCATTGCCTATATCGAACGGTCGCTGATTATCAATGATATAACCACCCTGCCCACTGAAAACCTGCTGGCACCGGCAGCGTTCAATCCCGGTGCCCGTCTACTCATCAAAGACCGCGCATCCCCGAACGCGCCTGTCAGACAGATAACCAGCGCATTGTTTGCAGAAGACGTCCTCTACGATGTGAAGGATCTGGACATCTCACCGGATGGACAAAAACTGGTGTTTGCCCTGCGTGCACCTGATACGGAGGACACACCGGCTGACTGGGATCTGTGGTTGTACGATATATCTGCAGATCGTCTGACTCCGGTTATGGGTTCAGGTTTACTGGCCAGCGCCGGGAACGATATCTCCCCTGCATTTCTGCCTGATGGCCGTATCGTATTTTCATCTGACCGGCAGTCACGCAGCCGGGCTCTGCTGCTGGATGAACTGAAACCGCAGTACAGCGCCCTGACCGAGGATGGGACTGAACCTGCTTTTCTGCTGCACATTATTGATGAAGATGGACGCAATCTGCGGCAGATCAGCTTTAACCAGAGTCACGATCTCGACCCGCTTGTGCTTGCCGACGGGCGGATACTGTTCCAGCGCTGGGATAATGCAGCCCGCCGCAATCGCGTCAGCTACTACGCCATTCATCCTGATGGCAGCCAGCTCAGTCGCATTTATGGCTATAACTCGCAGAACAGTGGTACCAGCCAGGCACGGTCTTTCTGGTACCACAGTCGGGCGGCAGAAAACGGTGAGATTATTGCCAGCTTACGCGACAATTTACCGGGCTTACTGGGGGGCGACCTTGTCAGTCTTGATATACTCGGTTTCAGTGACAATGACGTGCCTGTTGAAGCCGGTCATGGTGGTGCCGCACAACGCAGCCTGACCGCAGGTGCTTCCCGTTCCGATGCGTTACCCAGCACAGCAGGTCACTATTACGGCGCCTGGCCGCTGTATGACGGTACCGGCCGAATGCTGGTGAGCTGGTCACAGTGCCGGCTGGTTTCAGCCGCAGATGCCGGCAGCGCCCTGCCCTGTACCCAGTCTAATCTCGCCGACCCGGCGCTGAGCGCCGCACCACCATTATTCAGTCTCTGGGTATTCAACCCTGACGATAATACACAGTTGCCGCTGGAAACTCCGCAGGAAGACCGCATGGTCACGGAAGTGGCGGTTTTCGCAGAGCGACCCGTGGCTTTTATCCCAGATGCCATGCCTGGCAATGACAATCAGCTGGCACTGGCAGACGAAAACCTCGCGAGCGTGAACATCCGTAGCGTTTATGATGTTGATGGTAGTGACAGCTCGCCAGAGGGGCTCGCGCGTATTGCCGATCCGGCACTGACTGACGTATCCGCACGACCTGCTCGCTATCTGCGGCTCGTGCGTCCGGTTCCCCTGCCCGATGACGACACACTGGACTTCAGCAATGCAGCCTTTGGCGTCAGCCGCAATCAGCTGCTGCGGGAAGTCATTGGCTATGTACCGGTAGAACCTGACGGTTCAGCACATTTTGCCGTGCCTGCAGATCAGGCCTTCGGCATCGAGATCACCGATGCCAGTGGCCGACGTATCAGTGCCCGGCATAACAACTGGCTGCATGCGAGTCAGGTCACTGAAATACAGTGCAACGGTTGTCATGTCGCCGGTAGCACCACACCCCACGGCCGCACAGATGCAGAACCTGCCACTATTAACACGGGTGCTGACGCCGGAATCTCTGCATTTCCGGGAACTAACGGACTACTGGCGCCCGAACCCGGGGAAACCATGGCAGAAACCCGCAGCAGATTACTGAGTCTGCCCCGCCCGACCATTGACCCGGTCTATAGCGAGATCTGGCAGGGCAATGACATGACGCCACAGGCTACGGCAGGCGTCTATACAGACCTGGAAACACCCCTGCCTGTCGCTGCTGACTGTCTGAACGCATGGCAACGCCAGTGCCGGATCGTGATTAACTATCCGACTCATATCGCCCCGCTGTGGGAACTGCCCCGCCAGACTGCCGCCGGCCAGGATGTCACCTGTCAGTCCTGCCACACGCTGGTGGACGAGATGGGTGCCCCAAGGGTCCCTGCTGCGCAGCTGGCATTGCTTAACATTCCTGCAGCAGACAATCCTGAACACCTGATGAGCTATCGGGAACTGCTGCTGAATGATACTGAACTGGAGCTGGACGCCACCGGTAATCTGCTTGTGCGGATGGTGCAGGCAACGGACCAGAATGGTAACCCGCGCTTTCAGACTGACGAAAATGGTGACCTGATTCTTGATTCACTCAACCAGCCTGTTCCGGTGCTGGTACCCGTCGTCGTGGTACGGAGCATGTCGGTCAACGGTGCCCTCGCCAGCAGCCGCTTTTTTGCGCCCTTCGCAGCCAACGGTAGCCACGCCGGTTGGCTCAGCGAGGCTGAACTGCGACTGCTGTCAGAATGGCTGGATATTGGCGCCCAGTATTACAACAACCCCTTTGACGTTCCGGAAGCGTGACCATGACCCGCCTGATGTTCATGCTGATATGGCTAAGCCTCGGTGTGCCTCTGCAGGCAGTGGAACTCCCTGAACATGCCGCTCCCCTGACCGTCAGGGAAGCATTCATTGATCTGCGTTCTGGCCCTGGCAGCGCCTACCCGGTGGTTCAGGTCGCAGAACGTGGCGACGTTGTCTATCCCGACAAGCGCCGCACCGGCTGGATCCGGGTAACGACCCGGCGCGGCTTCCGTGGCTGGGTGGCGACCAGCGATCTGCTCTCTTCCGTTGCCGGTAGTGATTATGAAGCTCAGCTGGCCTCCGCAGACACCTCAATGCATGGCTCACATAAATGGCGCGGCGGATTTCTGCTGGGTGACTTTGCGGGTGCCACCGCTCTCTACGCTTATGCCGGCTGGCAGTTCACGCCGAACCTGAGCACCGAGCTACACCTTGGCCAGGCTGTCGGGGATTTCTCAGACAGCCGGATAGCCCTTATCTATCTGCGCCATACCTTATTTCCTGCCAACAGGTTCACACCCTGGCTTGCCCTCGGCGCTGGTGGAATCACCACCCGTCCTGATGCCTCTCTGGCGCTCACCACCGACCGCAGCGACTCTCTGCTGGCCCTGCGGGGCGGCGTTGACTGGCGCCTGGCACGTAATTACGTACTCAGTCTCGAGTACACCAGCTACACAATACTCACAAACCGCAATGACAATGAAGAGGTGGAAGAATGGAAGTTTGGAATCAACGCCTGGTTCTGGTGATCCTGCTGCTGTTGTGCATTGGCCATCTGTTCGCAGCACCTGCAGAAGAGATGCCAACTGAAAGCTCAAGCCTAATGAAAGTGACACCCAGTGACACCAGCAAGGCTGGAGCAGGCAGGCTCATCGAACCAACCTTACCCAGAACAGAAGTTCGCAAAGCGCGCATCGACACTGAAAATTTTCAGTTTGGACTCCATGGAGGCGTCATCAACATTGAGGACTTTGGCAGCAACCCGGTAACCGTTGCACGCGCAACCTATCACGTCAGCGAAGCTATCTTCCTGGAGGCGGATTACGGCAGAACAGAACTGTCAGCAACCAGCTTTGAGCGCCTCAGCGGTGCCCTGAATCTGCTGACCGATGCACAGCGCAAAGTCAGTTACTACGATCTGTCTGTTGGCTATAACCTGCTGCCAGGTGAAATTTTCCCAGGCAGAGGACTGGCCTTCTACAGCACCGGTTACATTAAGGCAGGCGTTGGCAACATACATTTCGCCGATGAAGAACACACCAGCTTCAGTCTCGGTGCCGGTCTGCAAATCTACGCCACTGATTATCTGGCACTGCATCTGGACGTGCGTGATCTCATCTTTAGTCACGATTTGCTGGGCGACGACCGGAACACGCAGAATCTGGAAGCAGTGATTGGCATCTCATTCTTTTTCTGAAATGTGCCAGGAAGCCTACCCGCTAA
>JAGRIO010000286.1 GCA_020443225.1 Pseudomonadales bacterium | reverse complement strand
GGGTGTTGTCAGCCACAATATTCTGACAACGTTCTTCCTCCAGAATAGTGAAGGTCAGGTTGAAGCGGCGGATCAGCTCCACGAACCACTGAAACGTCAGCGCCGGCGGTACGATGATCAGAGCACGTTCGGCACGACCAGTCTGCAGTTGCTGATGCAAAATCAGGCCAGCTTCAATGGTTTTGCCAAGTCCTACCTCGTCAGCCAGCAAAACCCTTGGAGAGAAACGGCTGGCAACCTCATTGGCGATATATAGCTGATGGGGCACCATGGAAACCCGTGGTCCGTAAAGACCGCGGCTGGGACTCTGTGACAACAGATTTCTGACCTGCAGGGTATCATGCCGCAACGCGAACCATCGATTGCCGTCCAGTTGATGGGTAAACAGACGATCCTGCGGTTTGCTGAAGCGCACGTGAGGATCGAGATTGCTCTCCTGAATGGCGGTGAGAGTACCCTGATAATCGCCATGATAGACCAGCAGGCCATTGGCTTCGGTGACACGGATAACGGTGATGACGATGTCGTCCGTGGTGGCAATCCGGTCTCCCGGGTTGAATCTGACCCGCGTCAGCGGGCAGTGCTGACGGGCATAAGTCCGGTCCTCACCGGCCAGCTCAAACCGCAGGGTGACAGTCCGGTCATCCACTCTCACGATGCTACCCATGCCCAGATCAGGTTCAGAGCCCGATATCCATTTTTGCCCGGTTTTAAACTCAGTCATAGCAATCCGTGGTAATCTATCGCGCTTTTAAAATCATAGCCCTGGGGAGCATTTACCTGTGGATACCCAAACCCGAACTGAACTTGAGGCTGCCGCTTTCCGGCGCCTGGTAAAGCATCTGGATGACAACAAAAACGTCCAGAATATTGATTTGATGAACCTGGCAGGTTTTTGCCGAAACTGCCTGAGTAAGTGGTACAAGGCGGCCGCCGAGGATAAAGGAATCGATTTGGATTATGAAGAGGCGAGGGAGATTATTTACGGCATGCCCTACAGCGAATGGAAAAATCAGTACCAGCAGGAGGCCACTCCGGAGCAGCAGGCAGCCTTCGCTGCACGTCAGTCTGAGTAACGGTGGATCAGGACTGCTTCAGTCTTAAAAGTAACCGGACTGCCGGGCCCGGGCAAAATTAAACCAGCGAAACAACAGCATTTTTGCACTTGTCTGCGGGCGTTAGCCCCAGACCGGAATCCGTGAACAATCTCAGAGGTCTTTCAGATGCAGGTCGCCAGCCTTAAGGATGTCAGTGTACATTTCGGCACCGACACGGTTTTAGATCACGCCGATCTGATTATCTCAGCGGGAGAACGTGTCTGTCTGGCAGGTCGCAACGGCAGCGGCAAGAGTACCTTGCTGCGCTTGCTGGATGGACGTATTCAGGCCGATGGTGGTGAGGTATGGGTAGCTGATGGTCTGACCTGTGCCACCCTGGAACAGGAGTTGCCGGTAAAACTGGGCACGGTCTTTGAAGTAGTTGCCGGGGCGTTTCCGCAACTTGCCACAGCACTGATGGCATACCAGACACTGAGCATCACAGCCAGCAGCGACGCAGATCTCAGGCAACTGGAAAAACTCCAGCACACAATCGAAGCGCAGGATGGCTGGTCCGTGCGTTCCCGGGTGGAACCCACGCTGCAAAAGCTCGAACTCGATCCGGATGCCAGGCTGGAAAATATGTCTGGTGGCTGGCTCAAACGGGTCGCTATCGCCCGTTCACTGGTGACTGAACCAGACATCTGGCTGATGGATGAGCCGACCAACCATCTCGACATCCCCGCCGTAGAATGGCTACAGAAACTGATGCAGGAATTTCCCGGTACTATTGTGTTCGTCAGCCACGACCGGGAGATGATGCAACATGTTGCGACAGTGATGGTCGGAATTGACCGTGGTCGCCTGAAGCGCTGGGAGTGTGACTACCAGACTTTCATTGAACGACGCGACCATGAACTTGAGGTGGAAGCCGAGCAGAATAAAAAGTTCGATGACAAGCTGCGCAAGGAAGAAACCTGGATAAGAGAAGGCATCAAGGCGAGAAGAACCCGTAATGAAGGCCGCGTCCGGGCGCTGCTGAAACTGCGGGAAGAGCGCAAGGCACGCCGTTCGACCGGTAGCCTCAGGCTGGAAGTGGACGCTGGCAGTGCCTCTGGCAAGATAGTCAAGGAACTGACCGGGGTTTCCAAGTCACTGGGCGGCAGGCAATTGATTGATCAGCTGGATCTCATTATTCAGCGGGGTGACAGGATCGGCTTGCTTGGGCCTAACGGTGTGGGTAAGTCGACGCTTATCAAACTCATCCTTGGGGAAATGGCACCGGATGCCGGGCAGATAAAAACCGGCACCAAACTGGATATTGCCTATTTTGATCAGGTTCGCGGTCAGCTTGATCCGGAGAAATCAGTTAAAGACTATATAGGTGAGGGGCGGGATTTCATTCACGTCAACGGCCGTGATACCCATGTAATGAGTTACCTTGGTAACTTTATGTTTGATGCGGATCAGGTGCGCTCGCCGGTCAGAAAGTTGTCTGGTGGTGAACAGAACCGCTTGTTGCTGGCCCGGCTGTTTTCCATGCCGACGAACTTTCTGGTACTCGATGAGCCCACCAATGATCTTGACGTTGAGAGCCTTGAGTTGCTGGAAGAGCTGTTAGCGGAATATACGGGTACTGTGCTGTTAGTGTCGCACGACCGGACCTTTCTGGATCATGTTGTCTCCAGCCTGCTGGTGTTTGAAGGTGAGGGCAGGGTCACCGAGTATATTGGTGGTTACAGCGAATGGCTGGCTGCAGGTCAGCAGCGGACAGTATCTGTTGCAGCGAAGGCTGCCTCGAACGTCAAACCCTCCAGAGCATCCGGGGCCGGCGATAACCGCGTGAGCTTTGAAGACCGCAAGCGTCTCAAGGCTCAGCGCCAGAAATTGCAACGGGAACTCGATCAGATTCCGGATGACATTGAAAAACTGGAAGCTGAAATCGAACGCCTGCATGCAGAGATGAATACAGCAGCTTTCTATGACAAGCCGGCGGCTGACCAGGCACCTGTGTTTGCACGGCTGAAAGATTGTGAAGCGAAGCTGGAAACCAGCATGACCCGCTGGGAAACGCTGGAAGCAGAACTTGAGTCTCTGCCAGAAGTTTGAGGCCGCGGGCTGACTAGCCGTCGATGATCTGTGTCAGCCGTTGTTCCAGTTCCGCCATTTTNAATGGTTTCGCCAGCAGGGATTCTGCTGTCAGCAGGGGATGCAACTTAGCATCCTGTTCAGGTACATAACCTGACATGAACAGGAACCGCAGTTCAGGATACTCGTGGCTCAGGTCTTCAGCGATTTCAACGCCGGTTTTCGGTCCCGTCAATTTGATATCGCTCAGTAACAGGTCAGGCACAAAATCCTGAGCCAGCAGTTCATGCAGGGCTTGCTCGGTTGCCGCTGTCTGTACTTCACATCCCAGTTTACTCACCAGCTTCGAGGTCAGTCTGCGCAAATCAGGATTGTCTTCGAGAATGATAATTCTGCCTCGTGCCGGAGATGAAGCAACCGGCTGTGATGCCGTAGCCTCCTCTGTACTGACAGCATCACCCCGTGGCAGGCAGATTTCAACCTGTGTACCTTTGCCCGCAGTACTGTCGATATTCATTGTGCCACCGGATTGATTGATAAATCCGAAGACCATACTGAGCCCCAGTCCGGTACCTTTGCCGGGTGCCTTGGTGGTAAAAAACGGCTCGACGATATGATTGAGCATGCCGTCAGGAACACCGACGCCGGTATCTCTGATGCCGAGATAGATAAAGTCGCCTTCACCACGCTCCAGCCTGACATCGTTGTGAGGGTCGAGGTTGCGTGCTTCTATCGTTAACACACCGCCCCTGGGCATGGCGTCCTTGGCATTCAGAATCAGGTTCAGCAGGGCAGTTTCCAGCTCAGCCGGATCAACCCGACACGGCCATGTGGCAGGGTCGAGGTGCATGTCCAGATGGATGTTCTCTCCCAGTGTGGTGGCAATAATGGGCTTGATGGTCGAGAGGAATTCAGGAATGTTGATATCATAGGGCGTCAACGCCTGCTTGCGTGCAAATGCCAGCAACTGATGAGTCAGAGAGGCTCCACGGCTGACAGCCCGCTTCAGGGTGCCGAGAATTTCACTCGCCGGCTCAGAATCATCAAGATAATTTTCCAGCAACTCCGCACTGGACTGGACAATGTTCAGCAGATTATTGAAGTCATGGGCAACTCCCCCGGTCAGTTGACCGATCGCTTCCATTTTTTGCGACTGCCGCAGTTGCAGCTCCATACGTTTCTGCTCGGTAATGTCCTGGCCAGAGAACAGAATCATCCTTTCGCCATTAATCACCAGCCGGTCGGCATTTAACCGTATATCGATGGGTTTTCCGCTGGTATGAAAGACTCTGGCTTCATAGTCTCTCATCGCACCTTGCCTGCGTAACAGACTCACCAGTCTGTTGCGGTTTCGTTCGTTACCCCAGATATTCAGTTCCAGCGACGTTTTGCCGATGCTTTCGCTCGCGGAATGGCCGAGGATGCTTTCCCAGGCGTTGTTCACCATGATGAATCTGCCATCACTTTCTCGGGACAGTGACAAAAATGCAGCATGGGTATCAAATACGCTTTGCAGAATCTGATTAGACCTGACCAGCTCATTCTGCAGGTTGATGGTGTCGGTGATATCCCGACTGTTAAACAGCATCATAAGCCGGTCGCCGGCCGAGATGCTCTGGCCGATGGTTTCCAGATCACGCCAGTTTCCATCAGAACACCGAAAGCGAAACTGTAACTTGATCTTTTTACCCGGGCCTGATTGCAGACTGTTCAGGCAGCTGATGGCCTCTGCCTGATCCTCCTCATGGATATAGGTGAGTACATTGCCACCGATCAGTTCCTCAGGTTCCCAGCCCAGCACATGGGTAATGCCCGGGCTTTCATACTGAATATTGCCTTGTTCGTCTGCAATCGTGATGATATCGAGGCTTCGGGCTATCAGATCCTTATAGTTCACCGGCCAGGCGCCGACCGGTAAATCTTTGTTTGTCATGTAGAGCCCGATACAAAATTTGCTGAACTTAATCTGTTCAG
>JAGRIO010000285.1 GCA_020443225.1 Pseudomonadales bacterium | reverse complement strand
TGGGCAAAGTAACAGAGGTAATTACTCAGAACGTTGATGGCCTCCACCAGAAAGCCGGCGTTCCTGATGACCGGGTTATTGAGATTCATGGCAACAGCAACTATGCCAGCTGTCTGGATTGTGGCAAACGCTACGAACTGGAGGAAGTCCGCGCCGTATTCCTCCCGGACGAGCAGGTGCCCTACTGTAGCGAGTGCGGCGGCATGATCAAAACTGCCACCATCTCCTTCGGACAGGCAATGCCGGAAGCTGAAATGATGCGTGCCCATCAGGCTGTACTCAACTGCGATCTGTTGCTGGCGATGGGCTCATCGATGACAGTCTACCCGGCCGCCGGATTTCCTCAGCTGGCCAGAAAGAACGGAGCCCGGCTGGTGCTGATTAACAACGAACCTACGGATCTGGATCCCTGGTGTGATCTGGTTCTCCACCGTCCGATCGGGGTTACCCTCTCTGCGGCGCTGGATTAACCGGCAGTGCGAGTGCCGGCTGACAGAACGTGCGCCAGCATGTCATCCAGTTCATTAATATCAATGGGTTTGCTGAGAAAGTTCCTGATCCTGAGTCGACCCGAGGCCTGGTCCGAGATTACCCGCTGGTCACCAGTACAGAGAATCACCGGAAAGCGGCATCCCATGGATAACACCTCAGTCGCGAGATCAATCCCCGAGATACCCGGCATCAGGTGATCCAGCAGCAGGGCATCCACCTCGTCCTGGTGCGCCCTCAGATAGTCAAGCGCGACTTCGCTGTCAGTAAACAGCACGGGTTCGTGATTCCATGACTGAATAAGCTCACCAAGAAATGACGTAATACCCGGTTCATCGTCGACTATCACAATACGTCGTGGTGCTACCTGATGATGACCACGCATACTCTTCTTGCGTTGCTTTTCGGTGGAGATCAGCTCCTCAGTCTTGCGCATACCCGACAGTACTTCTGTCATGTAGCGACGCAGGGTCATCAGCTTTTCACCTGCCAACAGGTCGTTCTCCTCCATCATCATCAACACCAGCTCTGCATAGCCAGATACGGGTGTCATCACATTGCTGAGGTCATGGACAAAGCGCTTGCCTGGCAACTGCGCCTGGCTCATTTGACGGGCAACGGCGCGCAATTCAGACTGATCAGTCAGGTAAACATGTCGCGTGGCTGCGTCAGCCGGAGAAGCCATGAATTCAACGGTACGGGTGCCAATATCAAACTTGACCTCTGCCTCCACAGTCCTGCGCTGACCGGCCAGTAACTCGTGCATCTGCTTCTGCACAGAGATCTCGAACCGAGTGATGAAATTATCCCCGGACTGCAGCCCAACCAGCTGAACTGCCGCCGGGTTCAGCGTCAGCACCTTACCGTCGGTATCTGCCAGAATATACCCGAAGGGCGCCAGCAGGATTTCGGGTGTCAGACTCACATCAGGCTCCTGTATTCCCGGTCATTTCCGTTTCTGTCCCTGCAGGTTGTAACAGCCTTTTTACCGATTGCTCTAGTCTTTCCATCGTTACCTCGCCTTCCAGTGCAACCAGACTGTCTGACGCTGCATAGCCAGTGGTGATCTGGTCACTATAACGACATGTGTCGAGGACCGGCAGGTCAGCCCTGATCTGCTGTAGTGCCAGTATAATCGCGCTGGCATGGTCAGGGGCGAGGAACCTGCCCAGAACCAGCAGATCGATGCGATGGGCATTACTGCGCAGCCAGTCAAGGGCGGTGAGAGGTTCCTGGCGCCACGAAACGGTCATTCCAGCGGCAGTGAGTGCATTCGCCGCTTGTTCACCAAACCCGGCATCAGGTGTAATCACCAGGACCCGGCCATTAGAGCGGTCAGTACGACTGTCAGGGATAACGATTCCGAGCGTGATGCCCTGAGGATCCTGATGGAATAATAGGTGCCCACCGGCGTCATGAAGGTAGTTGGCCAGTCCAAACAGGTCATTTGGCAGGGACTCACCAGGCTGCCCTACAGGATTGAAACCCGGTGTCAGGAAATAGGGACCCAGCGCCCCTGGAATCACATAACCCGGCAATCGCAGACTCATGAGTCGATCGTTGACGGGAACCTCCTGCTGGCAGGTCACGCACAGCCCGCTGGTGCCGGCATAGTGGCCGAAACTCAGCTCCGCCGTACCTCTCCATCCGGCGACTTGCTGCAAAAAGCGGCAGGCTCCTGCCAGTTGGGCGTACAGTCCATCCCCCCAGTCGGGGACCAGAGCAGGCATTCTGTCCTTATTAAACAGTCGCAGCTGAATACCCGCCTCCTGGCTGACCTGCAGGATTCGCTGTGCCTCTGGCAGCGTTTCACCAGCAAGTAGTTGCTGGACTGAGTTCACCATTTCTCTGCTCTGCTCGCTGAGCTGTTCGATCTGGCTGCTGCTCAGGGTTTCCGGCGCCAGCGCGGCAATTCGCTTTTCAAAGGAATTGAGCTGATGCTGGAGCGACAACAGCAGCGGGCTCTCTCTGCGCAGCAGTTCACCATCAACCAGCAAATCGATACCTTCAACAGATATGGCGTTTCCGGCATCGTCCCGGACCACAGACAGCGCCATGCTGTTGGTTTCAAGTTCAACGCCATCGGAGGTAACCAGACGGTGCATGACATCGAAAGTGGGTGCGGCGTTGGTTTTGAAGTCATTGAAAGCTTTCAGCACCCGCTCCTGATCTTCCGGCGTCACCAGTTCCTGCCAGTATCCGACGATACCCCCGGCAGCCAGCTCCGGGTAACCCAGCTTTTCGGCCCAGTCGCGGGAATAATGCAACTGATCATTGAGAATATCGATACGCCAGAAGCCCCAGTGCTGCAGTGGTGAGCGGTCAAGAAGTTCCCGGGGAGACAATCTCTCTGGCTGGCGTTCTTTCGCGATCAGCAGCAGGTGCTTCTCCCAGTTGTCTGGCTTCAGCAGTACCCAGTCACAGGCCAGATACTTCTGATCAGGCAACAACAGGGGAAACATGAGCCTTGCGGGCTGACCATTGGCAAAACACTGCCGCGCAGCCTGCTGCAGGTGTGGCCAGGCGCCGGGATCGACCAGTTCTTCGAGTGACTGACCGGAAGGATCGAATCCCAGCACCTTGTTGGCCAGTATGATCTGGTAGTCAGCATTTATGACCAGTGTCGGAATCAGGTGTTGACCCAGCAAGTGAGTCAGACCAACTTTCTGATAGGCAAGTGTGACCGGCTCTGTCAGTCGCAGGTCATATAATTCTGCATCCAGCAGGGCAAACAATTCGACCCCTGCCCTGAAGCTGTCTCCTCCACGGCGCTGAAAGGAGACTTCCCGGCCGATCTGCACCGGGTATCTGAGCGCCGCAGTCATTTCATCCACCAGATACTTGCGATGCGACGGATACAGGTGTTCACCGTCATCATAAGCCAGCAGGCACTCTTCTACCGAGGTGTAACCTAGTTTGGAGGCAAACAGCCGGTTACAGCGAACCAGTCTGAATTCCGAATCCACCCTGAACATCGGCACTGGCAGGTCGTCATATAAATAGCGGTAATCCAGGTAGTATTTCCGGAACCATATGGCACAAAAAAGCGCCAGAGCGACGAGAATCAGCAGACTCACAACAAGAAAGTTCATAACCGGCATTAAACGCCGCCCACGGGAAATTGCCAAGCCCGAAGATTTCCAGATATTGAGTGCGATTTTGCCGTGTCAGTTTTTAGGGTTGGTCTATATTTAAGTAGATACCTATTTAACGGCAAGCGGGCTCACTGTATGAATACCCCAGACCAGATATCCAAACCCACGCGATTGCGATCATTATCGGTCGAGGATATGCCCAACTGTTCCGTTTCTGACCGCCTGGTTCTGGAACTGGTCACCGACGAGGAGACCGATCTGAATCAACTTTCCAGCATTGTTGAGGAGAACCCCAGTCTTGCGGCGCTGGTCATCGGACTGGCGAACTCTGCCTACTTCAGTGCCCCCAACCCAATACATTCAGTTTCCGATGCGATCATCAAGGTACTGGGAATGCGGATGGTGCGAAGCATTATCCTGAGCGTCATTCTGGGCAAGACGCTGGACCTCAGCAAATGTCCGAATTTCTCCGTGACCGACTACTGGACTGATGCGCTGGCCATTGGACGCTTCTCGCAGCTGCTGACTGCCCGCTCTGAATTCAGCCGCAGCATATCTCCCGAACAGGTGTACCTGTGCGGCTTGCTTTGTCATTTCGGGCAGCTGGTACTGATTCATCACTACCCACGAGAAATGAATGAACTGATCGACGTCTGCGATCAGGATGCAGATGCCTTCATTGCTGCCCAGGAAGAAATCCTTGGGGTGACTGAAAGCCAGGCTGGTGGCCTGATGGGTCGACGCTGGTTACTACCGGAAGAAGTCGTCATGACAATGCAGCACTGTTTTGACACCAACTACCGCGGTGAACACTGGCACGTTTCCCAACTGGTAGGCGCTGTGGGCCGGATGGTGATGGCACTTCGCCGGGGTGAAGAAGCCACAAAACTGCCAGAGAATATCGAGCTCATATTGCGCAAACCTTCCAGTCAGTGTCGTCTGGAAGAGCTGAAAGAACTAAGGGAAGAATTCAAACTGGTTGCCAATCATCTGGTCGCCCTGGGTTAATCAGGATGCTGCAGGATACGCTTAATCTCCTCAGAAGACAGTTCCTTGGGCTTAACCGGGTGCTGTCGACTGTGATGGAGCTGGTGAATGACGGCCTGAGTTACGATGATGAGCAGTCACTGCTGGAGTACGCCGCGCGACTGTTGATCAACAATCACAATTTCCAGTTCTGTACCCTGCACCTCTATGAACATAACCGGCCTGTCCTCAAAGTGGCTGTGTCGACAGAATCAATTCTTGATCCCAGCAGACTGAGCGAAGAGTCCAGCCCCTGGGTGCAAACCTGCGAACATCTCACACGGGAAGTTTACGAGAAGCAGGATGGCCATCTGCTCAAACGCCATGCCGGCGACACCGTATATTACTGCATGCCATTTGTGTACCGTGGTGATTTGCTGGGTGCCTTATCAGCCAACTCACCGGGTTTTGATGAAAATCACCCGAAACTGATCTCCATTTTCTGCCGCATTCTGACCAGTGTGCTGATCAATGCCCGGCAGAGTCAGAGGCTTTCCGA
>JAGRIO010000284.1 GCA_020443225.1 Pseudomonadales bacterium | reverse complement strand
TGGATGTCTTTTATGAATTGCTCAGCGACAAACCAGGCAGGCTGACTTCAGACAACCACAGCGGGCAACTCATCACTTTGCAGAACCGTCTGGATCAGCACAGACAGACGCTGACGCGGAGCTTAAAAGTGGTGTGGCAAGATCTGGAACGTCGTGCGGCTACCCGTTATTTGCAGGGTGAAGATCAGCGGCACTGGACACGGGTTCAGGCCGCGAAGGGCAGACTCGCAGAAGTGATAGCATCGGACCTGGTGTCGGAAGCATTGCCGGAATCCTTGCATCGTAACCTGCGACTCGCCGAAGGTCTGCTGTTATGGCAGGCTGATTATCAGTGGCCAGTACAAAGCCGGCGATTACAGCAACGCGCCAGCGACCTGGAAGCACAGCTGGCGAACGCAGAACAACGGGTAATGCGGGTAGAAGAAATTCTGCTTGGCCAGCAACATCGCAAGTCCCGCATAGCCAGAATTGCAACCATGCAGTCGCGTGTGGTTCAGCATGCCGCTGAACTGCAACTGGCGATTCAGCAGAGCACCTCGTCATTGCTTAGCCGGCAAATTGCTGGCATTTCGGACCACCACCAGAAACTGAACGCCGAACTTCAGCAAGTGGCGATGCTGAGAGCAGGTCTGCTGGACCGTCAGCTGTCGCTTGCTGATCATGCGGGTAAACAGCTATGAAACCGGTTCTGAAAGTCGTGCAGGTACTGCTTCCTTTCTGCCTGCTGACAGCCTGCAGTGTGGTTTCGCAACCGCCTCCGGCGCAGTTGCTGACCGATATGGTCGAGCCCTGGCCAGCGCCACCGCCAGCTTCACTGGCACCAGCGTCAGTCAGTCAGGTTGCTGACGCCTGGGATCAGGTGCTGGCGCTGTCACCTCCCAGTGAGGTGCGGCTGGCTGTAGAGGCGCGCCTGGCTACCTTAGCGTTACAGGTAGCAGAACAAAAAATGGCACAGGGTCAGTTAGCCGGTGCTTCTCTTGAAACAGCGATAGCGCAGTTGCAGAAAGCTGTCTCAGTTCAGCCTTCTGCTATGTTGCTGTATCAGCTCGCGAAAGCATGTGAAGCTGCTGGCAGACTGGATGAAGCGGCATCCACGCTGGAAGTGCTCAGGGCCAGGTGGCCAGACAGCCCCTGGACCCCGGAAGCCATATTTCGCATAGCGGAACACAGGTTCAGTGCCGGTGATTATGAAGACGCTCTGGCAGCTTATACCGAGGCGATGTCGGGTGAAGGTTCATCTTATCGTTTAATAGCGCGTTATATGGCCGGATGGAGCCATTTCAAACTTGCAGATTATGCTTCGGCAGCAGCAGCCTTTGTTGCGGTGCTTGAACAGTTATCTGCAGATGACCATGTTACTGAGGGGAATGCCGCACTCAGAACAGATACGCGCAGAATCACCAGCATTGTGCTTTCCCGGGCTGGTGGTCCGGTAACCCTGCACCAATTGCTGGGTAATACCCCGGACGCAGAATTCATAGCCAGTGTGTATCAGGATCTGGCGGCGTTTTACCAGGATAAGGCGCGAATGAATGATGCTGCAGAAACCTATCAGGTTTATCTCCGGCATCACCCTCTGACGCCGCAAACTCCTGTCATGCATGAAGCACTGATCAGTACGCTGGGTGTTGCGGGTTATACAGAAGAGGTCATTGAAGAAAAGAAGCAGTTCGTGCTGCGCTACAGCCGTTATGCCGCGTACCAGCAACAGGTCGGTGCTGCGGTGCCAGCGGTACTGGATGATTTGCTCGAAAAACATCTGCGGCAGCTGGCAAACCATTACGATACGCTGAGCACGGGTGGTGAAGTCAGTGCAGAACTGCAGGCGGTAAATCAGGCTGAAGCAGCGGACTGGTATCTGACTTATGTCCGTGAGTTCCCTGAACTTCCTTCGGCGGCTTTTCATGGCTTTCGGGCTGCGGAATTACTGGAACAGACGGGTCGCCTGCAACAGGCACGGGTGTTGTATGAATGGGTCGGCTATGAGGCCGGTGAGTCTGAATTCGCGGCTGATGCAGCTTACAGTTATTTCCTGCTTAGCGCTGCTGCCAGTGATGAGACGTACACAACACAAGGGCTGCGCTTCGCAAACCGTTTTGATGAAGATGAGCGTACTTCCGGCATCCTGCTGAATATTTCCCGTCGCCTGTTCGCAGCAGAAGCATTCGATGAAACCGCGGAGCTCTGCCAGCGACTTCTGGACCGTGCAGATCTTACTACGCCTTTGAGTGCTGACGAAGGTAACAGACGCAGGGTGATGGCGCTACTGGCCCAGACCCGGTACGGGCAGCGCAACTTTCCGGCAGCTGAAGAACTGTTCAGGCATTTACTGGCGGCAAGCCCGGATTCTGCAGGGCAGAAGGACTGGCGCCATAAGCTGGCAATATCTGTGTATCAACAGGCCCGCTCTCTGCAGGCTGCCGATAACCATTCTGAGGCACAGGCAAGGTATGAAGAGGTTGCCGCGACGGTGCCGGGTTCGGAACTGGCAGCGACCGCAATCTATGATCTGGCAGGTATGTTGTTCTCACAGCAGCTTTATCCGTTATTGCCAGAGGTATTGATACGCTTCCGGACTGACTGGCCCAGTCATCCCTTACAGAAGGAGATAACGCATATGCTGATTACAGCCTTTGTCGAAACCGGACAATGGCTTAGCGCCGGGAAAGAAACCGAGGCTCTGGCCCGTAATGCACCGACAGATGCTGCCAGCGGCCTGCTGTGGCTGAAGGCGGCGGATTACTATGAGAAGGGTGCTGATCTGCAGCAAACAATTCTGGCTGTCAGGCATTATGCCAACCATTATGATGAGGGGAAGGCAGGCTTTGATAAACACCTGTTACCAGAAGCGCAGTTCCGTCTGATCAGTCTTTATAGTCGTCAGCAGGATGACTATCGGGCCAGCTTCTGGCGCCGGAAACTACTGGCGACGGTTTCGGCGCTGACTTCGCCCGATGATCGCGCGCGATTTCTTGCCGGAGAAGTCTACTACTGGTATGCCGAACAGGCCCGTGCAGAATTCGGGAAAGTGGCATTGGTGCAGCCGCTTGGCAAAAGCCTGAAGATCCGTAAGCAGGCACTGGATACGACGCTGGCAGCCTATCAGAAGGTGATTGGTACTGGCTCTCTGCAGCGCTACAACGAAGCCCGCTACCGCATAGCACAGCTCTATGTCAGCCTGGCTGAGGATCTGCTGAATTCTGAGCGTCCACCAGAACTGGATGCAGCAGCCCTGGATGAATATAACCTGCTTCTGGAAGAGCAGATATGGCCCTTTGAACAACTGGCGACAGAAATGCTTGAAGAGATAGTAACACCAGGCGGTCACTGGGATGACTGGACTGCGTCTGCGCTGACTGCGCTGGCTGGTTTGTATCCGGCCCGCTACGCAAAGACCGAGACTTACCTGGAGGTAGTGGGTGAATAGTTTCTCATGTTGCCGCAGCGCGCTGATCTGCTTGCTGTTGAGTGGTTGTCAGCTCAACGGACTTTCCGGCCCGGATGCGCAGGGGGGTCGTGATCAGGTGCTGCAGCGGCCGGCCCTGAACATGAGATCTGACGTCAGCGCTGAGTCCACGGCTCTTTACCGTACCGCGGTCAACCTGTACCAACAGCAGCAATATGACGATGCAACTACGACGCTGAAGCAGATATCCAGGCATTCGGCAGTATTTCCTGATGCGCTGGTGTTGCAGGGTCTGCTGCACCGTACTCAGGGTGATTTCATCGCAGCGGAAGTTGCCTATCAGCAAAGCCTCGAACTGTCACCGGGCAATATTCATGCACACCGCAATCTGGCGATACTGTATGACCTTTATCTTGGTCAGTTCGACAATGCCCTGACTCACTATGAAACCTGTGAAGCACTGGCACCGGGTCAGTATCCCGAACTGTCGATCTGGATCGCAGACTTGCGCCAGCGTATCGCTCAGCAACTCATCGCAGGAGCAGAGAAATGACCAGATTCAGCTGTGCCCGTAGTGTCAGCAAGTCCTTTCGTGCCGGAACATTGTGGCTGACAGTTTCAGTTATGGGTTTTAGTTCAGCGGGTGTTCTGGCTGCCGAAAAAACCATTACCCTCAGCACCGAAATAGTCGGTGACAACGAGCAGGCCAGAGTCATGAATATCCTGGCCTGGCAAACCCAGCCACCAATAATACCGGAACCGTCTGCCTTGAAATGGTCACAGCATGGGGTGTTTGATGCCATCACCCGCCGCGAGTTCCGGCAACTGTCTGAGACTGCCAGCCCAGCGACCGCTCAGCCACGATAATGGCTCGTTAGTCCGCTTCACGCGGTGATGTGCACTGGTTCACAGTCAGCAGCGTTTTTTTTGCATACATTTGCCGGAACCTGATTACCCGGATGTGAAATGATGGAAGGTATTTATCTGATTGTACGTTTTTTCCAGAATGGCGGGCCGTTTATGTACCCCATAGCACTGGTGTTGATGACCGGTCTGGCGGTTGTGGCTGAGAGGTGGTTGTTTCTGGACAAGGCCCGGCGCATGAACCGGCTGGCTTTCGAGAAGCTGTTGCCCTTACTGCAGAAGCAGGATCTGCGTCAGGTAATGCATCTGGCTGCAGAATCCTCAGCCCCGGTGGCGAGAATGGTCGCGGCGGGCATTGGCAGAATGAGCACCAGTCGTCGCCGTGATGATATTGAATCCGCTATGCAGGAAGGGGCGATGGAAACGATTCCGGCCCTGGAGCGACGGACCGGCTATCTTGCAACACTGGCGAATGTGGCGACGCTGCTTGGGCTGCTGGGCACAATTATTGGCCTGATAGCAGCGTTTACCGCCGTGGCTCAGGCCGATCCCACTGAGAAAGCGACGCTTCTGTCGACCAGTATTTCGGTCGCAATGAATACCACTGCCTTTGGTCTTATCTCTGCGATTCCGCTGCTGATGTTTCATGCCATGCTGGTATCGAGAACCACGGAAATTGTAGACAGTCTGGATATGGCGGCGGTCAAGTGCCTGAACCTGCTGACTTCAGTTGCCAGCGCATCGGGTAAGGCAGCATGAAACAAAGACTCGGTAAGTCTGGGGCGCGTTTGAATGCTGAGGCTGAGCTGGATATCACCTCTTTCATGAACCTCATGATAGTGCTGGTACCGGTATTGTTGCTCAGTCTCACGTTTACCAAGGTACGGGTGCTGGAT
>JAGRIO010000283.1 GCA_020443225.1 Pseudomonadales bacterium | reverse complement strand
AGGGTTGTTTCTTGCCTACTCAAATGGTGCCAACGATAATTTTAAGGGGGTGGCGACACTCTTTGGTAGCGGTACTGCAGATTACCGGACCGCTTTGTGGTGGGCTACGGGAACGACCTTCGCGGGTTCACTTGCCGCAATGTTGCTTGCAGGTGGTTTGCTGGCTGCGTTTTCCGGAAAGGGTCTGCTGCCTGCGGAAATCGTCAGTGATCCGGTTTTTCCTGCAGCTGTAGGCACTGCGGCAGGACTGACGGTAGTCCTGGCGACCCTGTTGGGTTACCCGGTCTCAACCACCCACGGGCTGATTGGCGGCATGTTGGGTGCCGGATTGATGATCGCGGGAGATCAACTGCACTGGGCAGTGCTGGGTCAGAAACTGATGTTGCCTCTGATCCTCAGCCCGCTGCTGGCAGTGTCCCTCACTGTCGCCGCTTATCCGCTACTGCGTAAATTGCGCGAAAAGACAGGTATCACCCATGAAACCTGTCTGTGTATTGGTAACGAAGTCATCTTGCGTACACCAGGTCTGCCCGTGAGTAACAGTGCCAGCTTCATGTTTCCCTCGCTGCTGGTGGATGACGCTGCTACCTGCCGTGTTGGTTACAGTGGCAGCGTTGCAGGTCTGGAAGCGGGAAGCATGCTTGACCGGTTACATTTCCTCTCTGCTGGTGCTGTGTGTTTCGCCCGGGGCCTGAACGATACCCCGAAAATTGCGGCGTTACTGTTGGCAGGGCGCTCGCTGGATACGAATTTGGTACTCATGACGGTTGGTGTTCTGATGGCTGCGGGCGGGGTCTTCAGCGCCGCCAGGGTAGCAGATACCATGTCGCACCGGATATCTGACATGAACCCTGGTCAGGGGCTGACTGCCAATGTCGTGACAGCGTTGCTGGTGATCTTTGCCTCAAAATCAGGAATGCCAGTATCAACCACCCACGTCTCCTGCAGTGCCCTGTTTGGCATTGGTGCATCCACCGGGCAGGCGCACTGGAAGACCATTGGTCAGATTGGTCTGGCGTGGCTTATCACGTTGCCCGTGGGCATGGCGTTTGGTGCGCTGGTTATCACACTGCTTACTGCCGGTTTCTGAGCCAGTGCCCGGGGCTGCGGCTGCCGGTCAGCTGTCGTGGTCCAGAGAAAAAGCTGTGTGCTGACCGTGTGGAATTTTTGGGAATCTTGGGTCTGACTGCCAGGGAATCACATCGCTGCACCGAACCATCCAGTCCATCATGGCGGCCTTCATTTCCAGTGCCTGTGGGTGATCCGGCGTGGCGGTCAGCAGGTTGCAGGTTTCCTGAGGGTCGGCCCTTCTGTCATACAGTTCGTCGCTTTCGTAAAGTCGGTAAACATAGGTGTAATCATGATTGCGGGCGCAGATAGTCTTGCCCACCACTTCCGGTTTTTCATGCTGAAGCTCACCTTTTTTCCGGTATGCGCCGCCCGGTTGCTCCAGCAGATGACTGTCCTCGCGAACAAAGCCACCTTCTGAATAGGCAATGTCCCTGACGGCAGATTGCTGACCGGTCAGTACCGGAACCAGAGAGTGGCCAAAGTGAGTGTGGCTGGTTTCTGCTTCGGCGAAATCCAGCAGGGTTGGCAGAATATCGATCATTTCAGCAAAACCAGTGTTAACCACACCCTCCTGAATCCCCGGGCCTGCGACAATCAGCGGGTTCTGCAGGAGGGAAATATCCATACCTGACGGCCATTTCTCTACCAGACCAAAATCACCGAGATATTCTCCATGATCAGTGAAGTACAGAACGATGGTGTTCTCGTACTGACCCGATGCCTTCAGAGCGCTAACGATTCTGCCTAGCTGCCAGTCGACACGACTGATCATGGCGTAGTAGACGCGGGCAATCTCCTGCCAGTCGCCTTCGGTTAGCCGGGTCGTGCCGAGTTTTTCCCGGATGGCTGCGTGAAACGCCGGCTTACCGGTGCCGTGCCCGCGAATACGGTCTGGCATTGTGGCCGGGTCATACATGCTGTACCAGGGATCTTCCGCCTCAAATGGCAAATGTGGAAACAGCAAGGGTACCCACAGACACCATGGTTCAGCTGGCGTATGGTTCAGCCAGTCAATAGCCGTGCGGGTTGATGCTTCGTCGAAATCCAGCCAGGTTTCACCCGGCCGTTTGCCATGATAGAAGGCATCGTACAATGGTGAGTCTGGCGGAAACTGTGGTCCCATGGACATCTTCGAAGGCTGGACGGTAAAACCACAGAAGTGGGTGGAGTCTTCAGTGACACCTGGCGCAAAGACGTCTCCACGGGCGCCGGCCCAGGCAACCTGGTATCCGGCATTTTTCAGATACTTCAGCAAATTGGGTTCATGGGGCTTGACCAGATTATCCAGTGTGCGGTGACCACTGGTGTGCGGATACCAACCCGTCATCATACTGACCCGCGACGGACCGCAGACCGGATGGTTGACAAAGGCGTTCGTGAAACGAGTACCCCTGGCTGCCAGCGCATCAATATTAGGTGTCCGGATCACCGGATTTCCGAAGCAGCCAAGACAGTCGGCGCGCTGCTGATCTGGCATGACAATCAGGATATTGGGTCTGCTCACCGTTCTGGTTCCTCCGCTGTTGTGCTGGTCCTGCACTGGCCGGGGCCGGGTCGGCAGGTGATGGTTAAGGTGATCCACAGCCGGCAGATACCGGTAATGTCACGCTTGTTGCTATCGAAAGGCAGTGTGCCACGAAATGGTGAATACTTGCACATAACCAACCCTTGTGGCAGTTTTGTCAGGTTGTATTGATGCAAAAAACCACGGAGTCACTGTGTTACTCGATTTACATACCCATTCCATCAAGTCTGATGACGGTCGCGCCAAGGTGGAAAACTACTGTCAGTGGATTAAATCCAAAAACCTGCCTATCGACGGGTTCGTACTGACGGAACACCGCCAGTTCGACAATGAATCCGACTATTCGGCACTTGGGGAGAAGTACGGGCTGGTGATCCTCAAGGGCAGCGAGGTGGAAACCGAGTATGGCCATATTCTGGTATACGGCGTGACGCCTGCATTGCAGGAAGAGTTCGACTTCGCGAATATCCGGATTCCACTGCAAACAGTACTGGCAGCCTGCGAAAAGCATGGGGCCGTTGCGGCGCCTGCGCATCCCGGGCGTCCCAGGGTTGGCATGTTTGCACATACCGATGAATTAGGTATTCCTGAAGGTGTCGGTATCGTTGAAGTGTATAACGGAGGCAGTCGTGATCAGGAAGACCAGATTGCACAGGAAAACGCCGCTTCCCTGGGATATCGCGGTATTGGTGGCAGTGATTCCCATATCGTCAGTCATGTGGGCCGCTGTGCTACCCGTTTTGAGCAGGACATCCAGTCGATTGATGACCTGGTGGCAGCGCTGAAATCCGGTGAATTTGAGGCCGTCAGTCTGAAGAACGACTGAAGAGGTAAACATTCTGTTTGCCAGAGCAGACCGGCAGCAGGTTCCGGACGAAGAAATTACAGTATCAAGAGAGGAGAGAAACGTGGACCAGGATATCGAAGAAACACGTGAGAAGTTCCTGAACCGGGACTTCGATGAGAAAACCTTCGACATACCCGCAGAAGTAACCATTGAGTATGCCCGGCTGTGTGGCGAAACCGCTTCACGGTTTCTGGACCCTGCCGATCCTGATTTCCAGGCGCCCCCAACCTATATTGCCAGTCTTTCCGGTGGCCGCGCTTTGCCGGAGGATTTTCCCCGCTTTGGCATTGGTATGGATGCAGGAAAGGGTGTCGAGTGCTTTCGCCCTGTTCGTCCCGGCACCACCATAACCGGCCGTACTCATTTGCATGATATTTACAGTAAGACAGGTCGTTCCGGTCGCATGGTATTTGCGGTCTCGCGCATCGAGTTTTACGACGAAGAAGGTAATCATCTGGCGAACTCTGACAGCCGGATGGTCATGAGGGAGAAAGGCTAATGGTTGTTGCAAAAATCAGTGATGTTGAATTTGGGGTAGATTTGCCAACCTTTGAACCTGATACCTCGCTGGCAACCGCTGGCAAGTTCGCGACCCTGGTCGGTTGGGGCGGCGCGCGCTTTACCGATCATGAGGCTGCCAGAAAAGAAGGCCTGCCCGGTGCGATGGTGCCAGGTATTCTCAGTCAGGGTTACCTGGTCGCGATGATTCATAACTGGGCACCGGATGCCGAAGTCCGTTCTATCGACACCGTTTTTCGCGCACCAGTCATCGCCGATGAAAAACACAGCATCTCTGGTGTCGTGACTGATATTGACGAAGATGAACGTCGGGTGGAAATTGATCTCACCGTATCCAATGAAAAAGGTGAAACCCGCGTTTTTGGCACGGCAGTTATCGAACTACCTGCCTGACAGGGCACCCTGCGCTGAAGTTTCTGCCGCTGTGCTGATGCGTTCCGCTACTTCGGCGTTGCTTGCAGCAGCCAACGCTCTGCTTCTTCACGGGTACGGAACACATCAATCGTCGTGTTGCTGGTTGTGCCATGAACGCTGAAGACCCGCATGAGGCCATAGATCAGATCGCCCTGCGCGACAATGGCACTTTTCCGGGGACGGTGATACTTCTGCCTGGCCGCCTCGGAGAGACCAATGAGCTGTTGCGTTGAAAGATCAATGGTGATTTGAGTCATATCCCAGAGTTCAAGCTGGGAATCATGCAGGGCTTCGCTATCCTGGACCGATTCAAGCAGGTCAGCGTAAGACTGGCACGGGCTGGTATCAATGATATACAGGCCATTACCCTGACTGGTGATGACTGATTTTGACATGACAGAGCCTCCGGGATCTGTCTGCCATTATGCGGAGCCAGCCGTAAGCGATGTGAGACTGATCTGAGCCGACACAATAACAGGATTGACGCTTCAGGGGTTCAGGGTCTGGAAGCGTGCGGATAAACGTGCCGGTAATATTACGCAGTGAATAGCAAATATCAACCTGCGATAAGGCGGGCAGCTGCAGTGAGAATGGGGCAGCAATGCCGCTGATGCGGTTGCGGCCCCATCAGGCAGACTATGCCGGTTTGAACAGCGGAATGTTGAGTTCTTCGTGTTCCTCCCATTCCACCTGCACTTTCATGCCAATGCGCACTTCTTCATGGGGATTATCGACTCCGGTAATGTTGGAAAGGATGCGCGGCCCCTCGTCCATATCGATCCAGGCAACTGCATAAGGTACCTTATTGCGGAAAAACGGATGATAACTCTGGC
>JAGRIO010000282.1 GCA_020443225.1 Pseudomonadales bacterium | reverse complement strand
CCGTATCGGAAGTGTGCTGGATATCCGCCTGGAGTTCGATGAGAAAGATACCTCCTTCAGGATACCGGTACTGGTAGAGATTGAACCTGACCGGATTGTCAGCAGAGATAATCAGGATGAAGTCAGCCCCGAGCAAACGCTGCAGCTACTGGTGGAACGTGGACTCAGGGCACGCCTGCAAACCGGCAGTTTCCTGACTGGTCAGCTGTTCGTTGAGCTGAATATGTACCCGGGTACGCCCATACAACTGGTGGGTGATGGTAGCCAGGCCTATCCGGAATTACCGACGATCGCCGGAGCCTTGGAAGCGGTCACGCAATCTATCGAAGCGTTTCTGTCGAAGCTGGAAGAAATGGACATTGATGCTATGGGTGAAAATATTCTGGGCATTTTGCGTGGTACCAACCAACTGCTCAATCAGAACAAGCAGGAAGAAACCGTCACCGACCTGCAGGCATCTATGCGATCGTTGCGCAGGATGTTGGCGAATCTTGAGGAGGCCGAGGTCCGTGACACTATCAGCGCGGCAAAGGATGCACTGGAAAATCTGGATGAGACTGTATTGCTGATCAATCAGGCTCTCGACCCTGATGCGCCGCTACAGTACAACGTGATCAGAGTGACAGGTGAACTGGAAGAAGCCGCCCGTGCGATACGTTCGCTGGTAGAAACCCTGGAGCGACAACCGCAGTCCCTGATATTTGGCAGGGAAGGAGCGACAGAAAAATGATGTCCCGTATGCTGACCCCAGGCCATATTCAGTATGTTGTGCTCGGGTTTATTTTAACGGTTCTGAGTTCCTGTAGCAGTTCGACTGCTGGCATAAACTATTATCTGATTGAGCCAGTACGCCAGCAGGTTGATCACTCTGCACGACCAGAACTGGCTATCCGGTTGCTGGATATTCAGTTACCTCAGTACATGGAACGCTTTCAGATAGCCGGCCGTTCAGCGACTAACAGGCTGTACTTTTCTGACAGCCATCAGTGGGGAGAGAACCTGCGCAAGAATCTGCTGCGAACGATGAGTTCTAACTTGCAGTACAGACTTGGTACGCTGAACATCAGTTCGCCCGTCAGCAGAATGGCTGTTAAACCAGATTATAGCGTGGAAGTTTTTATTGATCGTTTTGAACGGGGCGCTGACGGCTATGTCACGCTGACTGCCCGCTGGCAGATCCTCGATGGTAAAACCGGACACAGCCTGCTGGTTGATACTACTGACCTTGTGTCGGAGTCAGGCGCAGCGGCGGATGCTTATGGTATGCAGGCTGAAATCATGAGCCAGCTTTTCGCGGCTTTATGTACAGATATCGCAAAACAGCTGTTAGTTGTGGAGGCTACTGAGTGATTCTGAATCGAGGTTGTCTGCCAATTATGCTGGCGCTTGCCAAAGTGCTGGCGTTGAGCCAGCTGATCTCGGTCGCAGTGGCGGCGACAACCGACTACAGTGAATCCGATGGCCGAACCCTGATGGAAGCTGTTTATCAGCGACATCATCACTATCCTTTTGTCTACGAAGAGCAGTCCATGGTGTTGCTGGATGCGAGAGGCAATCGCGATACACAAAAACTACAACGCTACTCACGCGCTGAAGCGTCGGGAGCTATCCGTTTTTTGCTGGTGCTTATGTCTCCCACTGACGTTGAGGGCGTCGCGTTGCTGGCAGAGCGGACTTCAGAGGGTGAGTTGTCAGAGAAGATTTTCCTGCCGGCATTTGACCAGATGTTTATCAGCAATGCCGGGACTGGTAGTGATCAACAGATGCCCGGAGGAGCCTTCCTGGGTACGGATTTCACAATTGAGAGTCTGGCAGGGGAAGTGCTTGCAGATTATCAGTATATACGTCGCACCGACCAGGTGCAGGAGGACGTACCCTATTATGTCATTGATGTATTTCCTGGCGCGGCAGATGATCGTCGTTTGCGGGGTTATCCACTGCGCCGGCATTATATTCGGCAGGACAATCTTTATCTTACCCGGACTGACTACTACAACGATCTGGGGCGCCTTGTGCGACAGAAAACCGAGCATGACCTGGTGCCTGTGGTAGGGGATATGTGGCGGGCAAATATGGTGTTGATGGAAAGCTTTGAGGATAATCACAAAAGCTTGCTTAAGGTTGATGAGCGGGTTTTCTCGGAAGATTATGTACCTGCAGATGTCTTTACGCTTGACTGGCTCATCCGCAATGCGCCAGCACATCCGGTTCCGGCAGAACCGCCTGTCGACTTTGGCGCCGATACCGGAGATGCAGAATGATCATCCGCCTGTATTTATTCTGCATGCAATACCGTTTGCCGGTACTGGCACTGGTTACTCTGATCACTCTGGTGGCAGCATCAGGAATGTCAAGGCTGACACTGGATACCAGTTTTAACAGCCTCATTCCGCCCGAGGAACCAGAGAAGCTGGTTTATCAGAAAGTTGTCGACGAGTTTGGATCTGACAACAAAACCATCGTGTATGTCCGCGACAGTGACCTGTGGAGCGTTTATAAACTGCGGGCGCTGGATACGCTGGAGCGGGATCTGAGACGGGTCCGCAACGTCGTCAGGGTTGACAGTCTGTTCAGCCTGCGAACTATCGAAGGGCGCCGCAACGGGCCTGATGAGCCCTACGCAGTGGCCTCTATGTCAGTGATTGATCAGTTGCCTCAAACCCAGCTTGAGGTCGAGGAAGCAAAGGAACGGGCGCTGCAGAATCCGCTGTATATTGGCAACCTGTTCTCTGAAAATGGTCTGGTCACGGCGATGATCGTTACCGTTGAAGACCCGGATGATGAAGTGGATTTCAGCCTTGAGATATTCAGGGAGTTATCAGAAGTTCTGGCCCGCCATGAGGCTGACTTCGAATTACTGTTTCAGGTTGGACCGCCAAGAATCAACGCAGAGCTGCAGGAAAGCCTGGCTGAGGATTTCCGGTTGCTGGGACCGCTTTCCGCGTTTGTGCTGATCGCGGCAATTCTGGTGTTCATGCGTAGCGTTCTGGCTGCTGCGATACCACTGGTTACATCAGCAATTACTATTGTCTGGACTTTTGGGTTGATGGGGTTCCTTGGAATACCAGTCAACATCCTCAGCGCCATGATCCCATCGTTGATTATTGTTATCGGGTCAACTGAAGACACCCATATGATGTCGGCGTTCTTCCGGGGACTTGGCAATGAGGCTGAAACGGGCAAAGGGCTTTCAGCCGGGAACAGAGAGGCTGCAGTTGCCTATATGGCACGCCACACCGGTATTCCAATGTTACTGACGGTCGTGACCACTGCGCTCGGTTTTGGCAGCAATATCTTTGGCTCAATTGCGCTGATACAGGATTTTGCCATTGCCTCAACGCTGGCGGTAATGATTAACGGGCTAATCACCGTGATGGTGGTGCCTGGCCTGCTGATTCAGTTCAGCCCGGGCATAAGGCGCCTGCAGGATGCAGAGGCCGCCAAACAACTCTATACCCATAATTTCCCCGAGAAGGTCATCAGCACCTTCAGAATTTCACAGGATAATTTTCCCGTATATACGCTTGTCGTGACTTTCTGTCTGTGCGTCTTTTTTACTTATCATGCCGCCGGGTTATATGTCACGAACGACCCGATGTCTTATTTTCAGCAGGACAGACCCTTAGTGCGCGATACCGCGCGTATTCATCAGGATCTGGCGGGCACGAAAGTTTTTTATGTGTCTCTGTCATCAGAGCGTGATCGTGCGTTCACAGAGCCGGAAAATCT
This sequence comes from Pseudomonadales bacterium, assembly GCA_020443225.1. Classification (GTDB taxonomy): domain Bacteria; phylum Pseudomonadota; class Gammaproteobacteria; order Pseudomonadales; family Azotimanducaceae; genus UBA4582. Next base: position 1,485 of record JAGRIO010000282.1, on the reverse strand, counting down.
CAAGAAGCTCGATGAGATTCAGCAGTTTCTCAGAAAACAGGGTGTTTATGACTTAAGTCTGTCGGTGGCCGATCACCTCAAGTATGTTAACAGGGAATTTCAGGGGCGCTTTGCAGAACTGAGCCTGCCATCAACCAGGCAACTGGCGGCGCAGTACCTGCTGTTTTTCCACCGATCTGAGCTTGAGGACTACATCAGTCATGACTTCCGGCGAGCAAACATAGTCGTCAGGCACAATGTCAATGATTCACATGATCTGAACAGATACATCACTGAGTTAAAGGCTGCTGCAAGCAGGATTGCCGGGCCTGGTCTGACAGTGTCTGTGATTGGAGAAAATCTGCTGGTGAACCAGGCGGCAGAAAGTCTGATGCTGTCACAGGTAGAAGCGCTGGGGCTATTGCTCGCGCTGATATTTATAGTTATGGCGATTATGTTCACCTCGTTAAAAGGGGGGGCTATCGCGCTGATACCTTCGGTGATCCCCATCGTTATTATGTTCGGCATTATGGGGTTGTTGGGTATCCCGTTGAATCCGGGTACCGCAATGGTAGCCGTTATTGCCGTTGGGATCGCCATTGATGGCACTATACATTTGCTGGCCCGTTACAACGAGTTGTGCCGCCAGACATCAGACTATGAAGCTGCGGTGCATCAGGCAGTGAAAGAGGTGGCAACACCTCTGATTGTTTCCAGTATCGCCCTGGCTTTTGGCTTTGGGATACTGCTGTTTTCGAATTTTACAGTCGTCGCCCAGTTTGGCGCTCTGGCGGCAGCAACCATGCTGATCAGTATCTTCTCAAACCTGCTGATCACTCCCATAATCATGGCACGCATCCGGTTGGTCGGTTTGTATCAGATTATTTCGATGAATGTCGATACTGAAGTGCTGGAAAGCAGTCCCTTGTTTGCGGGCATGAGTAATTATCAGCGTCGGAAGGCTATTCTGATCTCGGAACTGCATGAATTCGGCGCCGGCGAAAATCTGGTTACTCAGGGTACAACGGGCCGAAGCATGTTCATGATTTTATCCGGCAAAGCAGAGGTCGTTCGCAGGGATCAGGGCGAAGATGGTGAAAGCGCCCGGGTACTGGCGGTGCTTGGACCCGGACAGATCTTCGGTGAAGTGGGTTATATCCGCGCTGCTGAGCGAACAGCAGATGTGACCGCCAGTGAACCTGTCTCCGCACTACGCTTTGATTATGAGCGCATGGAAAAAGACCTGAAATATTTTCCGCACATCGTTGCCAGACTGAATGCCAATATCAGTACGGTGCTGGGTGAGCGGCTGGCCAGCGTACTGGCGGAGAACTCGTTGAAATAGCCGCGAATAAAGGGTTAGAAGCACTGTCTGGGAGCTGATGATTCCATTGTTATCAACTTTTTATTTGTCTATAATCGCGACCCTTTTGCGGCCCCGGTTTTCTGCCGGGTAGACCGGTGCCGGGTTTTGGTGTGTCGTTTTTCGGAAGCAAGGTTGATTTT
>JAGRIO010000281.1 GCA_020443225.1 Pseudomonadales bacterium | reverse complement strand
TGTTTAGTTAAAGAGGTTTAATTAAAGAGGTTTAATTAAAGAGGTTTGATTAAAGAGGTTTAATTAACTGGGTTTAATTAACGAGGCTTAATAAAGCGAGCAAGCTTAGTCGAAAACTGCCCTGTTTAGCTGGGCAGTGCAGAAGACCAGTTAAGTTAAGCAAGTAAGTTGAACAGCTCAATTGAGCGACAGAACTGAGCAACCCAGAGAGTGCTTCAGGCGGGTTCTTCCCCGTTTCCTTCCACGCTGTCGCCATTGAGTTCGTCGCCATCCAGCGCTGCCTGTACCGGTTCAACATAGTTGTAACCTGCGACCCGGTCGCGACCCTGCTCGATCGCAAACTGCAGTGCTTCTTCAGCATGCTCGATCAGCTCTTCCGCCGTTTCTGCGCCATGATAAACGGTGATACCGCCTGATGCTGTTATGGTGATCTCATGGGCATCATTGACCTGAATCTGAGAAATCAGAGAGCTGATACGGTCAATAATATTCAGCGAATCTGCCTCGGTTGCACCAGACAGCACCAGCCCGAATATATCGGCATTGAAGCGGGCGATGACATCGACTTCCCGCAGTGCCGCCTTAACGATACGGGCGAACAACTGCAGCACCTCGTTGCCTTCACCTAACCCGTACTCCTCTACAATCGAGGCAAACTGATCTACCTGCAGCACGGCCACCGTAAACTCATATTCCGTACGGTCAGCCATAGCCCGGTGCTGATTCAGCAATTCCAGATAGTAGCGGCGGTTTGAGCAACCGGTCAGATCATCCGTGGTGGTGACTTCAGAATAACGAACTTTAATATCTGACAATTCGTCACGGGTCTGACGTAACTCAGTTTCCACTGCCCGAAGGCGCGCGGCCGCAGTTTCACCATGCTTATTCACCATGATGATCGCTACCGCCATGACAATACACATAGCCACACCGATAATGGCACTTTGCGATGTATGCCCGGCAGGCAACATGAACATCACACCCAGAAACGTAAGCGCAGTAACGCCAACAATGATTAACAGTGGGGTGACTTTTTCAGACATGATCTTCCCTGAGATGGAATTCTTATTTCAACGGCTGTTCAGCAACCTGAGTGCCGGCAACAGTGACCGTTGACTCAATTATTTGTTTTCTGCCTGCGATCTGTCACACAGGCTGCCCGGGGAACACTTGATGAACGCGCTTTTAAACCTAAGCCGCGTTAAAGCCAGCCGAAGGAAAAATATCAATGAATCGGGCCTTCCCTGAGCGATAATAGTCGTTACTCATAGGAAAGCAAACTTCACGGAGACCCTCGATGACTGCCCTGTTCCTGTTGTTATCGCTTTTGTTTGGCTGGTTATCTTACAACCTTTACCGCCCAGTTTATCACCACCCTTTCATCAGCGGTGTAAGTTTTCTGACAGGCTGGCTAACCGGCGAACTCGCACTTCATCATCTCGCTCTGCAGGTGCTGATTGTCAGCCTGATGGTGTGGGCTGGTCATGTCACCGGTTTTATCGGCGCGCTGGGATTCATCATCTGCATTGCTGCCTGGCTGGGGCTGGCAAATTTTCACCTGCAGGGCTATCGGGCAGAACAAGCGGTTGACAGGGCACTGAAAGCAGGTCTGGGGGCTGATTTTGAGTCGCAGATTGATGCTGATCTGCGCGCGCATTTTCCGGATACCCCGGACTGGGAAAAGATTAAGGTGCCGCTAAGCAATGTCGACCGCCACGTAGAAGTCCTCAAAAATATTCCATTTGGCAATCACGGCCAGAAACTGGATATCTATCGGGCGCGCCGGCCCCTGCACAAAAGCCCGGTGTTATTGCAGATTCACGGCGGCGCCTGGACTCAGAATATGGGTTCCAAGAATGAGCAGGCTATTCCCCTGATGAGCCACATGGCCCTGCGGGACTGGATCTGCGTCAGTATCGATTACCGGCTCAGCCCTAAAGCGACCTGGCCGGAGCACATCATCGACTGCAAAGAAGGGCTGGCCTGGATACGAGAGCATATTACTGAGTACGGCGGCGACCCGGACTTCATTATCGTCACCGGAGGCTCCGCCGGCGGCCATCTGTGTTCACTACTGGCGCTGTCTCCTAACGACCCGGCCTTTCAGCCGGGCTTTGAGAATATCGACACTCAGGTTCAGGGTTGCGTCAGTTTCTATGGTGTTTACGATCTGACCGATCAGTTTGAGCTGCAGAAACACCCCGGTCAGCGCAAGCTGATGGAGGATTCTGTTCTGAAGATCGACCTGGAAGGCAATCTGGAAACCTGGCAGGCGGCCTCACCCCTGTTCAGAATCACGGCCGAAGCACCGCCTTTCATGGTGATTCAGGGTGACAGCGACACGCTGGTTCCGGTCGAGGTTGGTCGTTTATTCGCGGAAAAACTGGCACAGACTTCTGCAGCACCGGTGGTTTACACCGAGATTGAAGGCGCTCAGCACGCTTTCGACTTCTTTCCCTCGTTGCGCAGCGAATATGTGAAACACGGCGTCGAGAAATTTTTAGCCTGGCGCTACAGCCAGTACCGCCAGGCTAATGCTGAGACTGCTGAATGATCGCGTGAGCTCAGCTCATCAGCGATTGGGACCCCGGGTCATCGGGTAGGGTTGCCAGCGTTCCAGCGAAACTCTGGGTAGTACGTCCGGATTCACGCAACTCAGCGGCCACTTGCCCTGCAATGCCAGGGCGACTTCCCGACCGGTACGTCGCCGGGTTTCCGGTCTCATCCGGGTGGTTGCAGACGCTGCATGCGGCGTGAGGATGACATTGTCCATAGTCAGCAGCGGGTTATCGGGGGCAGGGGGTTCCTGTTCCAGCACGTCGAGTCCTGCGGCGGCTATCTCACCAGCCTGAAGCGCACGAATCAGCGCGGCTTCATCGATCACTGGTCCCCGGCCACAATTGATAACTGCGGCAGTGTTTTTCATTTTGCTGAACTGCTCGTCCGACAACATACCCCGGGTTTCTCTGTTCAGACCAGGGTGCACAGACAGATAATCCGAGCGTTCCAGCAACTCAGCCATAGAAACCGGCTCCACACCTTCTGCCGTCATTTTCAGTTCCGTGACATAAGGGTCTGTTGCAATCACGTGCATACCAAAGGCTTTTGCCCGTCGTGCAACAGCGGTGGCAACGTTACCGAATGAAATCAATCCCAGAGTCTGCCCCCACAAGCGGGGAATTTCATTCAGTACCGGGCGGCCCTGATACCACTGACCTTCACGTACCATTTTGTCCATGATACGTATTCGCCTGGCGCAGCCTAACAACAGCATCATGGTGTGATCAGCGACTTCTTCAATAAACACGTCCGGCACATTGGTCACGACAATGCCAGCCCGGGTAGCCGCATCCACATCAACCATATCTACCCCGACACTGCCGACGCCGATAACGACACACTGCTCCAGCCCATTGATGATTTCCTCATCAATCTTTATGCCCCAGCTGGTAATCAGGGCATCTGCGTCGCGGGCGCCAGCCAGGAATGCGGTAGTGGATGAACCATCGACCTCGACGATTTGTGCCACCCCCTCCAGGGCTTCCATTTCCAGTGAATAGCGCGTCGACACCGAAGCTTCGTTGGCGACCGCTGGTAGTTGTACAGCCACTTTCTTCATAGTGCGTCCCTCTTCGTGGTGCCTGACTATTGATAGTATTTTGTGTGATCCTCGTCGCGGGCAGCGCTTTGTTCAGGCAACAACAGCGCTGACATGGCAGATATGCCGGCGATCAGCTTCCTCGCGGTATATAGTCAGGGTCAAGTAATGAAAAGAAATCTTCCAGCATGCGAAAGGTCAGCCCCCAGACGAATTGCTCGCCGACCGTATAGCCGGGAAAGGAAGCGGAATCTGTACCTACATGAAAGTGTCGCTGATCCAGCACATGCCCCCGGTACATGTCATTCAGCGAGCCCCACAACACATCGGCGACTTCATGGTTGGGCTTCAGCACGAAATCATCTGATTCCAGCAGATACACTACAGGCGTCACCACCATATCGATATTACGTCCACGGGGATTCGCCCGCACCTGATCAAGCTGACCCAGATAGCGGGCGTGTTGTGTCAGGTCGAGCCCGATTTCTTCCCAGGTTTCTCGCTCAGCGGTGTGGCGAACAGACAGGTCGGTAGCATCTTTATGACCGCCGGGAAAAGCCATATGCCCGGACCAGGGATCCCCATCTTTGCTGGCCCGCAGAATAAACAGGGCTTCGGTATGCTCGCCCGGTTTCAGAATGGCAGCCACGGCAGCTTCACGGGTGGTCTCAGACACCTCGTGTTCCAGCGGCTCATGCAGATCCAGCAACTCCGCGATTCGGTCAATATGTAAAACAGTCATGCCGACATAGTATGTTCAGTCGGCGCCGGTTACAAATACCGAATTCAGTCTGTGACTCTGCATGCAGAGAGCGACTGCCGCCAGTCCTGATGACAGGTGTCGGGTTAGCCTGTATGCGCTAGAATCCTGCCAACAGCAACAACCGGACTTGTGGCGATGAATAAAATCAGCCGACTGATCTCCCTGACCTTCCTGCTTTCCTTTGTTTACGGGTGCGCGGTAAATCCGGTGACGGGTAAGAACGAGCTTTCATTCATTTCGGAAGCAACAGAACTGAGTATCGGCGCTGAACAATACCAGCCATCGCAGCAATCACAGGGCGGCCTGTATAAGGTTGACCCGGAACTCACTGCCTATGTCAGTGCGGTTGGTCAGCGTCTGGCCAACGTCAGCGACCGCCCTCTGCCTTATGAATTTGTCGTACTGAACAATTCAGTGCCCAATGCCTGGGCCCTGCCCGGCGGCAAAATCGCCGTTAACCGTGGGCTATTATTGCAGCTCAACAGCGAAGCAGAGCTGGCAGCGGTACTGGGACACGAGATTGTTCACGCCGCTGCCAAACATGGTGCCCGGTCCATGCAGCGTGGCATGCTGATGCAGGGTCTGGTACTGGCCACTGCAATTTCAGCCGCCGATTCCGAATACAGCAATTACATCGTTGGCGGCGCACAGGTAGGCGCACAGCTGATTACCACCAGGTATGGACGGGATGCCGAGCTGGAATCAGACTACTATGGCATGCAGTACATGGCACGGGCTGGCTATGACCCGGCTGCCGCCATCACCCTGCAGGAAACTTTCGTGGAACTCTCTGCCGGTCGGGCCACATCCTTCATTGATGGTTTATTTGCCAGCCATCCACCCTCCCAGGCCCGG
>JAGRIO010000280.1 GCA_020443225.1 Pseudomonadales bacterium | reverse complement strand
CCATGCTACTGGTTTATTCCCCTTTGCTGGCGTCGATCGTACTGGTGTCTGTACTGTTGTTTCTGATCAGTCAGCTGGCCTTCTATCTGCCCATGAAACACCGGACGCATGAGAAAATCTCGGCTTCAGCTCAACTGGATTCAGACTTCATGGAGACGATCCGTTCCATTCAGGCAATCAAACGCTTCGGAACGGAAGCGGAACGGGAGAGCCTTTGGCAGAATAAATTCAATACAACAATCAACGCCAGTATCCGCCTCGGCCGACTGTCACTGGCACGGGAAGTACTTGATGCCAGCGTGGCGAAACTTTCATACCTGCTGGTGGTGTTTCTCGGTGCAAGAGAAGTACTCGAAGGTAAGCTCACGATCGGCATGCTGTATGCCTTTATGGCCTATCGCGGTCATCTGGCCAGCGCAGCGACTTCCCTGGTGCAGGAATATCTTCGCTATCTGATGCTGTCGGTACATCTTGAACGTCTGGCAGACATACAGACAGCGCCGACCGACGCATCAACCAGAGCGTTCATGCCGCTACCGGTGAACGGCGATTTCAGCCTGCAGAAGGTCGCTTTCCGCTATGCAGCTCAGGAACCATGGATTCTGCAGGACTTCAGCCTTGAGCTGAGCGCCGGCAGCAAATTGTGCATCCTCGGCCCCAGTGGCTGCGGCAAGTCCACCCTGCTTGGGCTGATGCAGGGTACTCTGGAACCACAACAGGGCCAGATTCTGGTTGATGGATATGATCTGTCAGGTATCGGCCTGACCTCCCTGCGGACGCACAGCGCCGGCGTCATGCAGCAGGATCAGCTCATGTCTGGCAGCCTGACAGCCAATATCAGTTTCTTCGATCCATTCCCAGATGATCAGAGGATAGTAACGGCTGCAAAACTCGCCGCTATTCACGACGATATTGTGGCTTTTCCCATGGGCTATGAAAGTGTGGTCGGTGACATGGGCACCATTCTCAGCGCCGGACAACACAGTCGTGTACTACTGGCACGAGCGCTGTACCGGCAACCGCGGATACTGTTCCTGGATGAATGCACGGCACACCTGGACCGGGATACCGAGTTGAAGGTAATGACAGAGCTGATGAAATCTGACATTACCATCATCTTTATCACCCATAATCCGGGCCTGGCTGAAATGGCCGACCAGATACTTGATTTCAGGGCAATCCGGCACCCACAGGCGTTAATGGCCTGACCATTCTGATGAGTTTATCTCCCCCTGCATCCCGCTTGTAACCTTGGCGAAGGTACAGTGACAGCGCAGCATGATTATGCGCTTCTACATCAAGCATTATCCGGTCATAACCCAGTGAACGCGCCTCCTCCTCAAAACCCTGTAACAGTTGCCGGCCAACACCACTGCGACGATCAAGTGGTGCAACATATAAGCCCCAGAGCAGACACTCGGCAGCTGGCAGATCAGCACCCTCAGTTGAATCGTCCGCACAGGATGCCGTGGCTGTGACTTCCCTGATCACTCTGTTGCCATGAACATAACCGATCAGCGCACTGTCTTCTCCGGCCACTGCCCCCAGCACAAAGCCATTACGCGGCTGCAGATAGGCATGGGCAACCAGTGCAGGACTCAGTCCCGGTGTCAGCCCGGCTGCTGTTCGCAACCGGTAATAAATCTCTGCATCATTGGTCGCCAGAGGTCTGATTCTGAATGCAATACTAATCGTGGTAATTCCTGCCGCACACCTGCCTTCAGGCTACCAAAGACTAGTGTTTTATCCTAATGTGGAGGTCCTGTTTTCTGCTCAGGCGCTTCGCGATGGCTAAGATGTTTCTGTTACTGGTGCTGCTCCTCACGCCACTCGTTAGTTATGGCTTCGGTAAAACCGGGCACCAGCTTATCTGCGCACTGGCGTGGCAACAATTGAGTGCAGATACCCGTCAGTGGGCGACGGATATTCTGAACGCCAATCCGGACAAAGGTGCCAGTAAAGATTTTATTGCCGGATGTCTGTGGCCAGATGAGTCAAAGTACGGATCTCACCGGAGTACCTACGAACAACACTTCATTAATATCGAACCGCAAGCGACAAAGATCCTGCTCAGCCGCGACTGCCTGGCACTTGACTGTTTGCCTGTCGGCATTCAGCGCAATATGGTCTACCTGCAACAGACTGCCGGAGGTAAGCGCGAGCAGCAGCGTCAGGCGGAGGCATTGATGTTTCTGGGGCACTATATTGGCGACCTGCATCAACCCCTGCACGTCAGCCATGCACAGGACTGGGGTGGCAATCGCATTCGGGTGCAATGGTTTGGTGAGTCATCCAATCTGCATGCGATCTGGGATTCAGGCCTGCTGGAGAAAGCCGGGCTCAGCTATCCCGGTAGTCTCAGCTACCTGCAGAAAATCCGGATCAATGAGCTGAGCACCTCCCCTCACGCCTGGATGACAGACGCGTGGCAGCTGGCACTGAATAATGCCTATCGTTCGTCTCAGGGGGAACCTATCAAGAGCGGTGATAAGCTGGCTGATGATTACTTTCAGGCTAACAAACCCGTCATCATGCTGCAGATCGCCCTCGCCGGTCAGCGGCTGGCCTGGCTGCTCAATCAGCTGGCAGCAGGCAAACCGTTACCGGTGCTCATGCCTGAAAACGGCAGTCAGACCGAATAGTCAGACGACAGAATCCGGATGTTAAGCTGCTTCGTCCTGTTTGACGGCTCTCGCATGCCTGGTCAGCGGGAAGATCAGAACCAGCCATAGCGAGGTCGCTGCAAACGCAGCGGCCAGATAATAGTTACTCATCACCACGCCCAGATTCTGCAAAGCCACAATAATCACCGAAGTTGCACCTTTGCCGGTACGGTATCCGAACACATCAATCAACTCCTTAGCCCGGTAGCGTTCATCGAAGCTGAGCGGGACATAAAGAATCTCCTTAGCAGAACGGAACAGTGAATAGTCAAAGGCCTTGAAGAGGAAGAATGCCAGCCCCACGCTCAGCACACTGGTATCCAGAATCGCCCAGCTGATGGCACAGACATGAACCAGCGGCATCAGGATATGAACCCAGCGCAAAGCAACAAAACTCATCAGCAACGGCGTAATCACAAACTGCAACAGCAATACACTGGTATTCAGGGTGCCGAAGAACCACCCCTGAAAGGCGGTTTCCTCATCGGGTTTTCCAGCATATTCTGCAGACAGCAGCCCCTGAAACTTGTAGTCAAGCACTGCTGATACCAGCTGTGAAGCCAGCACGATTGCCAACAGGTAAGCCAGTGTCTTGTTGGTCCGGAGAAAGTGCCAGCCCATACTGTCTTTCTGGCCGGAGGCGACATTCATTTCCGGCTCACCAAATCTGCCATACGCAAAGTTAGAAACCAGCGCCGCAGGTACACAGGCCACTGCTGCGAATATCAGCATGGTTTCCGTGCCATAGTCTGCCGCAGTCAGACTAACCAGCGTTCCCCCCAGTGCTCCACCAAGGCCCGCGATACCGGTTACAGGCCCGTTCACCTTCTTCGCTGAAGACGATGTCAGCGAAGAATTGATATAGCTCCAGTACTGCTCGATCAGCAGCACGATGTAGAACTCTTTGAACAGAAACAGAACCGGGGTAATCCATTTCGCGCCATTCAGCACCAGCAGATAGCAGGCGAAAATCACCAGACCAGAACCCAGGGAGGTGATCAGAAGGGTTCGGCGTGGACCAAAACGATTAAGAATGCGGCTGTAAAGCCAGAGTCCCGCAAGTACCACCACAGGCATAACTGCCATAACCAGCGGCAGATTCTGAGAACCGTAAGCCGTCTTGAACAACACGGTAGCTGCCGAGCGGATAAATTCGTACCCTACCAGCGTGAACATGGCTGCCGCTGCCATCAGGGCAGCGACCTGGTAATCCCGGCTGAGCTTCATGATTGCTCCCAGTAAACTTCGAACAGATTGCCTTCCGGGTCCCGGGTACGAAAGCCGCAATAGTTCCCTTCAGCTTCAAGGTCGACCCCGAATCTCTGTGCCCAGTCCTCAACATCCCTGCGGGAATCACATCGAAAACCAAAATGGATATTGCCGTGGTAATCCACCGGTTCACCTTCCACAAAAACCAGCAGAGTACCCTGGACAGTCACGAAGCCACCCTGCGCGCGAAAGCCGAAATTCCGGGCATACCATTCCGCCAGCCATTCAGGCTTGCGGGCCGGGATGTTGATATGGTCGAGACGAATATCCAGAGCAAGATACCTTCAGGTTCAGGACCCAGTGATGCCAGACTGAATCCGTTAATACAGGTCCGGAATACCCATGTCTCATGGTGTATATCCGGCGCATTATTGTAGCGGAATATCCCGCCGTAATGTGCAGGAATTACCTTGACAAGCCGCAGTGAAAACCTCACATTGCGCACTTTTTAAAACTCAGGGTACCTTTTACATGAGCAAGCCAAGCCAGACACCTGTTAATCCGTGTTTCTCTTCGGGTCCGACCAGTAAACGTCCCGGCTGGTCCCTGGGTGCGCTCTCTACTTCCAGTCTCGGTCGTTCCCATCGGGCCAAAGCGGAGAAAGCAAAGCTGCAGAAAATTATCGAAGACAGCAAAACCGTGCTGGGGATGCCGGAAGATTATCTGCTGGGTATTGTGCCCGGTTCTGACACCGGCGCCTTCGAAATGGCAATGTGGACAATGCTGGGTGAGCGTGGTGTTGATGTCCTGAGTTGGGAAAGTTTCGGACAGGGCTGGCTGACTGACATTCAGAAGCAACTGATGCTGACCGACGTCCGGTCTCTCGCAGCGGACTATGGCCAACTGCCGGATCTGACCCAGGTGGATTTCAACCGTGACGTCATCTTTACCTGGAATGGCACCACCTCTGGTGTACGGGTGCCCGATGCCAGCTGGATTCCCGCTGACCGCGAAGGGCTGACTTTCTGTGACGCCACCTCTGCAGTCTTCGCAATGAACATGGACTGGTCAAAGCTGGACGTCGTAACCTGGTCATGGCAAAAGGTGCTCGGGGGTGAGGCCGGTCAGGGCATGATTGCGCTGTCTCCCAGAGCCGTTGCCCGCCTTGAATCCTACACGCCAGCCTGGCCGCTGCCGAAGATTTTCCGTCTGACCAAGGGCGGGAAGCTGATTGCCGACATTTTTACTGGCGCAACCATTAATACTCCTTCGATGCTGGCAGTCGAAGACCAGCTCGATGCACTGGCCTGGGCTACAGACATCGGGGGGCTGCAGGCGCTGATT
>JAGRIO010000279.1 GCA_020443225.1 Pseudomonadales bacterium | reverse complement strand
TTACTATAAGGATGACAGCAGCATTCGGGCGATACCTTCCGGCACCCCGGTCAGTGACCTGCGCTTTTCGCATATTACTGAAAACTACCTGGTTGAGGCGCGTCAGGACCCACGTTGTGTCTTCCCGCTGGAAGCTTTGCAGAAGCTGACGCAGGAAGGTGCGATTGGTAGCCTGTCAGCTAATCATTACTCTGCCATGGGCGGCATCTATTCCCAGCGCCGGGTGCAGGAGGAACTGATTCCTGCACTGGACAAGGCTCTGGCCATTGAACCACCGGACTATGTATTGCTGGTGCCGTTGTGACCCGTGTGCCATCAGACCGTGAGTCTGATCGCCCGACATCTGGAAAGTCATGGAATACCTACCCTGATCCTTGGCAGTGCCCTGGATATCATGACGGCAGGCAAGCCACCCCGCGCCCGGTTTCTGAACTATCCATTGGGGTTTGAAGCCGGCAAGCCATTTGATGAAGTGAATCAGTATCAGGTGGTTAAAACAGCACTGGAAGGTTTTTCTGCCAGCCAGCCGGGTATCGAAATTATGGACTTTGAATGGCCGGAAGGCTGGCAAATGATTCGTGATCGGGAGAATGATACGGCAGGTCAGGACTTCCGCAGTCCGCGGGACGAAACCCCGCGGTATCAGTGCGAAGAAGATCGTTTGCTGGCAGAAGCCGCTCAGTCCTGAGGGTTGACCACCTCACTGGACTCGTTAGCCGCGCTGCCAAAAATGCCTTTGGCCATCAGCGACGTTTCCAGTCCACGACGGTACTGATAAACCTGAGCCCGTATTTCATGAGCCTGCCGGTTCAGCGGTTCTGCCTGAACCGCAAATTCTGCCAACTGGCAGGCAAGTCGCGGATTCTGCTCCGACAGCGCCAGCGCCCGTTCTGCCAGTTTTACAGCACCGCCCGCCAGCTGCGCCAGTTCTGCTGCCAGTTCGCTTTCTTTGGGTGGTTTAAGATGCGCCGGGTTGCCGTCATACCAGCCGCCGTATAAGCGCCAGATGTTGCGGATAACAAACTCTGGTTCATCATAGGTCGGCTGCATAAACGGTTTTTCCAGTACCGACTTGTCCAGTTTCACTTCGTGCACAATCGCGTCAAGGGTAGCCCCGGCATTCATCCGGCTGACGGTTTCCTGCACCAGAAACTCCAGTGCAGATGCCACATCATTCAATACAGACGCAATGCGGTCTTTGCCGGCGATGGGTAAACCGTGGGCGGGCAGAAATAACTCTGCTTCCTTGCGGGCCATGGCGCGCATGGCCGCTGCCCACTCGGCCGGGTAGCGTTGCACCTTCTGTGGATTACCGGCATTGGGAAATGCCCAGATCAGAAAGTCACCAGCACAAATAGCCTTATGGGAAGGAATCCATGACCAGGTGTGGTCGTCGGTTTCACCTTTGGCATGAGTCAGCGAGACCTCCAGACCGCCAATACTGAGATCCAGCTTATCCTGATAGGTCAGATCCGGCGCGGCAGTTTCGGTTGGCAGAAAACGCTCTTCAGAGCCGATGTCATAGCCCCGTCTGCGGACCGAGCCAAACTGACGCTGATTGATTGCGAGGTTATACCCGTTGGTATAGTTGTACCGGTCCAGGCGCGGTTTCACATTCTCATGGCCAATGATCCGGGGTCGCTGGTGCCCGCGGTCCGTTGCATCCTGCAGGAACGCACCGCAGCCACCCACATGATCAACATGACCGTGGGTATAGACGAGGCTGTGGAATGGGTCGGTAGACCAGTGCCGTATCGCGTCGATGACCTTGCCCGCGCCTTTGTCACTGCTGGTATCAAAGACCACCAGGCCTTCGTCTGTACTGAACAGGACCGAATGAGAAAACGCTTCTACCATCGCGACACCATCGGCGATTTCAGAAAGCTGGAAATTAATCCGGTTGAGCGGACCTATATCATCGGTACCCGCCCGCCCATCAATCACATCGCTGCTGAGTTTCAACAAATCTGCCATCGTCTTCTCTGCCCCCGGTATTCAATAGTTAACAGCTTCTTTGGTGCCTTTATAGGCCCTCGTGATCTGCGGCGCAAGCCAGGGGTTTTTGACAGACTGCCCATCCTGAACCATATTTAATCTGATATTGCCGGACGCCAGCGCTTGTTCCAGAGTCAGCGGGGTTCTGCCAGCGTGGCGTCGGCACCTGTATTCTTTACCGGAGATGTGGTGGTTTCAATGAGTGATAAGTTGTACCGGGTAGCCTATGTCAGCAGAAGTTTGCTTGAAGGGGATGACGGGACGATTTCAGACGCCATTCAGAATATTCTTGAATCGGCGAGGAAAAACAATGCGCTGGCAGATATTACCGGCGCGCTCCTCTTTTCGGGGGACTATTTCGGACAGGTGCTTGAAGGCGAGGAAACGGCTCTGGATGAGTTGTTAAAGAAGCTGGAACAGGACCCCCGCCACAGTGAAGTCTCGGTTTTGTGTTTTGAACCCGTAGAGCAGCGAATCTTCAATGGATGGGCGATGGCCTGGACGGGTCCGCTTAAAGGGAAACAATCTGAAGTGCAGGGCATGCTGCGATCCAAGGATGAGATCGGCGTGCGCGAGCAGGGCCTGAGTCTGATCAATATGCTGGACTACCTTGTCAATCAGCAACAGGGAAGAGAAAACTCAGTCAGGCAGCCCGCGCAGGCCAGCTAAACCGTCACTGCCGAAGCTCAACGGTATTGCCTTCGGGGTCTGCGATATAAACCGCGGACCCGCGACCGTTCGCACCATAACGCACAGCCACATCACTATAGCTGATCTGATGTGCATCAAGGTGCGCCAGAATCAGCGCTTCGTCCCAGGGTGCCAGTCGCAGACAAAAGTGGTCGGTGTTATGGCACTTATCGCCGCAGCTTTCATCAGTGATCAGCAGATCGATCAGTGCATTACCTGCACGCATCTGAATCAGTCCCAGTGACTCAGCCTGTCGCTCAGGTTTGCAGCCCAGTACGTCAACGTAAAAGTGCAGCATTTTTTCGGGTTGGGTGGTTGTCAGCACGATATGGTCAATCGCAGCAATATTTACAGGGTTCGGGGTTCTCATAGATATCTCCTTGGTGTTCAGAACTTAGTCAGGGTTTCACCGTGCGGGCGGCATGTCGTTGCCTGTCGTTTACGGTTTGTGAGCCTGAGGTAAAGGGCGAATGGGAAGTGCTACCGGGCGCAGGGGCGCGGCGTCTGCACCCCGTAACTTCAACGAACCCGCGATAAAGGCGAATTCGTAGACCTTGTCGGCCGCCAGCGCTTCCAGATTGATCAGCTCGATAATCGGGGCACCCTTTTGTGCCAGCATCCAGGTGTGGACCGGCACATAGTTGTCTTCAACTTCAGAAGGAAAGGCTTCCAGGCTGAGATTGTCGGCCCCGACGATCATGGCCCCGCCCTCTTCTATCAGATATCTGGCGGCTTCCAGTCCGATTCCTGGTGGGTTATCCATAAAAGCGTCAGCATCTTCATACACTTTCATTCGGCCGGTGCGTATCAGTACGACATCACCGGTTTGCAGGCTGACGGCCTGTCTTTGCAAAGCTTGTCTGATGTCTTCAGCTGATATCCGGTAACCGGCTGGCAGCATGGAAACCTGCATGGCGGCGGGCAGGTCGACCAGTACGCCCCTGGCAATGATGGGTGGGATCTTTTCTGCGCCAGCGACTTGCCAGCCACGGTCGCCCACATGCTTGTCGGCGCTGAAGCCATTCCAGATTTCACCATTCAGACCGAAGTGATTCAGGGCATCGATATGGGTGCCCATATGGGTATACAGCGAAATTGCGGCGCCGGTATAGCTCACATGCTTGTTCATCCGTGAGCCCAGGTGCATTGGGTCATCAATAACGGTGCCCCGTGGTGTGTGAGTCATCCACAGCCGATAGTGTGGGTCACCCGCCGCCTGCCAGCTGGGCATGCCGATGAAATATTCGACCGATAAGTCGTAGCTTTTACCGCCATCTATCCGGGCCAGAATCTGTGCCTGAGATTGTTCTGTCATCAGGTTCAGACGGCCGATTTCATCAGTCTGACCCCAGGGGCTGATGCCAACGCTGGGTTGAACTTCGGTTGCGCACAATGCGTCGTCGCCACAGGCAGCGACAGAAGCAAGTACAGATATAGCCAGGGTTTTCAGTAAGGTTTTCATGGAGATCACTCCTTCAGTGTGTGAACAGCAAAGTGGTTTCAGGGTGCTGAGGCGCTGTCTGTTCATAGATCACTGTACAGAGGCGTTTCAGATGACTGATTCAGCACAGAAGCAAGAATAGCTGTTTCCTGAAGAGTGATAATCGACGAAAATAGAAACTCTTTGTTTCCAGAAATGTACTAATGAGTCACTTGCAGGATATTGCGGTTTTCGTTGAGGTGATTGATGCAGGCAGTTTCACGGCGGCTGCGGAGCAGCTCAACCTGTCTAAATCTGTAGTCAGCAAGGCTGTCACCCGTCTGGAAGACCGGTTGGGTGTACGCCTGTTAAACCGCACCACGCGCAGGCTAAGCCTGACGGAAGCCGGGCAGGCATTTTATCAACGCAGCCAGAGTGCACTGGCAGAACTGAATGCTGCGGAAGAGGAAGTGTCACACCTGCAGATTAGCCCGCGTGGCGTCCTGCGCATTAACACACCGATGTCTTTCGGTATATTGCACATCGCCCCAGTCATCAGTGAATTTATGGCGCGCTACCCGGATATCCGGGTCGAGATGAATCTGGATGACCGTAAGGTCGATGTCATTGAAGAGGGCTTTGATGTCTCGGTGCGAATTTCTGACTTGCCGGATTCGACGCTGATCGCCAGGCGCCTGTGTCCCTGTCGCCACGCAGTCGTGGCGGCGCCCGCGTACCTTGAGCGCATGGGTGTCCCGGTCCATCCTGGTGAGCTCATCAACCACAACATCATCAGCTATCAGTATCAGGAGTCAGCGCTGAACTGGCATTTCACTGATGACCAGGGCAATGACCATTCAGTCAGTGTTTCCGGTTCCCTGCGAATGAATAACAGCCTGGCCCTGCATCAGGCGCTGTTGGCGGGGGCTGGCATTACCCGAACGCCGACATTTATTGTGGGTGAAGATATACGGGCGGGCAGGCTCGTCAGCCTGATGCCAGGCTGGCGATCTATTGAGCCTTCAGTATTCCTGGTTTATGCCCAGCGCAAGCATCTGGCACCTAAGGTACGCGCCTTTGTGGATTTCGTGGCCGGAAAAATAAGCGAGCATC
>JAGRIO010000027.1 GCA_020443225.1 Pseudomonadales bacterium | reverse complement strand
GCTCGTAAAACGCGACCAGGGTTCACCGCCGCACAGGCGGCTTAGAAAAGGCAATGGCCCTGCAGAAAAACCAAGCGAGGGTTCACCGCCGCACAGGCGGCTTAGAAAGGGAACAAACCCTTTTCGATATTTCGCGGGTCGTTCACCGCCGCACAGGCGGCTTAGATATTTGGATCCGTGCTTTCAAGTAAGGGAAACGAACGCGAAAATCCGCACCATTCGGTGGTTACAAGCAGTCTGGTAATGGCCGTGAATGGGGCGAGCTGGGATTCGAAGAATTCCTGGAAACCAAGGCGGTGTTTGTACCGGCCGCATGATCTGACGATCACCGGTAGTTAAAATGAACCACCTGTTCCTTTGGGGCAGGTGGTTTTTTTTGGCCGGGATGAAACCGGTATCGGTTTTTATGCAGTACCAATCTGTCATTGCTCATGGGTTACGTATAGTCTTGTTGTCCTTGATTGCCGCTTTCTTACAGGCAGTAAAGCGGCAGCGAAATCCCGAAGCAGGGTGTTGATCCATTCAGCACTGAACCAACCATCGAGGTAATGCAATGAAACTATTCACCGGTGACCTGAGTCCCTATTCCGCAAAAGTGCGCATGCAGATATACGCCATGGGTGTCGAGGATGAGGTGAGCTTCGAGCTACCTGTCACTTTCTATTTAGGGAAGCTGGCAGAATATTCGCCTCTTGGCCGGATTCCGGTCATGGAAGTTGAAGAGGGGATCATTCCGGAATCTGAAGTGATTGCGGAATATCTGGATGAACGGTTTCCCGACAAGGCTTTGCTGGGGCAGTCACCGAAAGAAAATGCTGATATACGACTTGTCTCTCGTATAGCCGATATCTACCTGATGAATAATATCTTCATGGCACTGCCGCAGATCCCGAGAAAGACCCGCAATGATTCCATTCGTGATCTGCTGTATAAGCAGGTCATGCGTGGTATGGGTGCGTTAGAGGCGCATATAGGCACGGGGGATTATGCAGTCGGTAACCGCCTCACCCGTGCTGATTGCAGTCTGGTTCCGGCATTATTCCTGTGTGAGAAAACGGTGCCCAGACTGGATGTGGCGAATCCGATGGATGGGCACGCGAAGGTGACGGCTTACTGGCAAAAGATACAGTCCAATCCACATGGGGCGCGCGTGCTTGCTGAAATGAATAAAGGCTTGCAGGAGCGGCTGGACGGTACGGAACAACAACGAATTCAGGCTGCCATCCGGGCGGCTAATCCGGCTTCGTCAGACTGAAACGCCCGGTACCCAGACCGGCCACACACAGTAGCCCCGCTATGATGCCAAGATTCTTAAAGAAGTTCTGGGTCTCATGGCTGCGCTCTGTACCTTCCGGGTAATCCCAGAAGTTGTGCATGAAGATGCTGATCGCCAGTGTCAGACCTGCCAGCACAAATGCCGCTGCTTTCCCCTGATAACCAACAATCAACGCCGCACCGCAACCCAGTTGCATAATAATGGTGACGACCAGCAGTACCGGTATGAATGGCACATTGTGATCTGACATATATTGAACCGTACCTTCCCAGCCGGTGATTTTTGAGATGCCAGGCAGAATGAAATAAATGCCAAGCAGAAACCGGCCGACGAGCAGAGCAGTATTTTCCAGGTAGTTCACAGGCGATGTCCCGTTAAAATTTTCATCATTGTACAATTTTCAGCCCCGATTAATTGGGGACAGTTAACTTATTGCGCTGTATCAACCTGAAGTTGCAGTGTGCTAGGCAGAAATTGCGGGTTGCTGATGAATCAGGTGCTAATAAACGACTTCCAATGATTTATCTGCACTGTGATCCTTGAAGCTGACCGGGATGCTTTCCCGTCAAAAAAATCACGGGGGAATGGGATTGGCCAGTCTGTGCCCGTATCAGACAGAGCCAATTTCGTTTACTCTGGCTGCTTTGCTAAATCCGCGTTAAATAGCCCAATGTCATCGAACTCAGCACAGCGTTTCTTCACCAGAGGTGCGCTGGCACCGCTTGCCAACAGAGAGTACCGCTTCTTGTTAGCGGGCTTTGCCATCGGGCAAATGCTCATGCCCCTGCAATTCATCACTCAGATTCTGTGGGTGCAACAGTTTGCGCCGCAAGACATCTGGTTGATTCTGGTTGCGCTTATCGCCACCTGTCGCGGAATCGGCGCCATGATGTTCGGCTTGTATGGCGGTGCACTAGCCGACCGCTATGACCGTAAGCGCTTGCTGCTACTTATTCTTGTGTTGCAACTGGTTGGCACTGTCATGATTGCGGCGCTGATGT
Organism: Pseudomonadales bacterium; assembly: GCA_020443225.1. GTDB lineage: Bacteria > Pseudomonadota > Gammaproteobacteria > Pseudomonadales > Azotimanducaceae > UBA4582. The sequence continues at coordinate 19,158 of JAGRIO010000027.1, read as the reverse complement.
ACTTTATGAATGGCGGCGTACTGGGCTTCAGCCTGTTCTTCCTGCTCACATTCCTGACTTCAGGGTTACAGAGTATTGATGCACCGACGCGGATGGCGCTATTGCCTGATGTCCTTGGTCCGGAACTAACCCCGGCCGGGATGTCACTGAATCAGGTCGCTGGCCAGCTCGCCATGCCGGTTGCAATGGTTTCAACGGGCATCATCATTGATCAGCTGGGTTTCAGTGGTGCCTATTTATGCAGTGCCATTGCGTTGGTGGTCGCGATGGGCTTCATTTATCTGATGCGCTATCAACCCAGCGAAACGCAATTGCTGCAAGCAGGCAAGCGTTATGGTTTGGGTGAAGTGTTTACAGACGTGAAGGTGGGGCTGGCTTACGCGCGCAACCACAGCGTGATTTTCTGGCTTATCATGCTGCTGATACTGATGATGAGTTTTGGTTATCCGGCCACGGCGAGTTTTGGACCAACCTGGGTGACAACGGTGGTCGAGGTTGAGATCCGCAACATGGGTTTCGTGGTGATGTTCTGGGGGCTTGGCTCGTTCGTTGCGGCGATTGTGATGACCCGGCTTGCCTCCTTTGAGCGACGCGGTGCACTTGTTGCATTCGGCGCTGTGCTGTTCTCACTGTCGTTTGTGGTTTTTGTATCAGACCATACGGTGCTGAATGTCATCATCGGTAACTTCGGACTGGGTGCGGGAATGACTACCACGATGGTGTCCAGCACGATCCTGATTCAACACCTTGCTCCCAATGAAGTCCGGGGCCGGATCATGAGTATCTTCCAGCTCAACATGGCCTTTGCCCAGCTGATGACCATGCCGGTGGCGTTTCTCGGCCAGTGGCTGACCTTGCCAGTCCTGTTCCCGATACTGTCGTGGATCACTCTGGGTATGGTGATTCTGATTCTGCTGAGTCGGCCTCAGGTTGCAAAAGCAAGTGTTAGCTGAGATTCAGACAAGCTCCGGAATCACATAAGACAGCCACCATAAATCCTCCCGGACACTTTTCACCGTTCTCTGTTTCTCTGGCGCAGGCCCGCTTGAGGCTTTGCACCTGCGTCATTGATTAAACCTTAGTGCCAGGCCGGTGCCCGGTCACCGCGTCATGGCGGCAACGGGTTCCAGTTCCAGTTCAGTTAGGCCTAAAATGGCAGTTGTGTGGGACATCGTTGCTAACGCCATTAAATGATCGTGACTGAACTGAAAAATTCCCAACGAGGGAACAAGTCCCGCAATTCAGATCTGGCGCGTCTCTCGGGTCAGGTTGCCAGCCTGCTGGAGGTGGCTGGCACATCCGGGTTCATACCACAGCTTGCGGCCGCTCTTCGGGAATGGGTAGCCGTTGATGAAATCTGTCTGCTTGCTTATCCACAAGATGGTTCCCCTGAAATCCACTACAGGGAAGCACCGTTTTCATCACCCGGTCTTGACGCCTATGTGGCGGGTCCCTTTCTGCTGGACCCTTACTACGTTGCTGCCGCAAGGCACCAGCGCTTCGGATTTTTCTCGCTGGCTGAACTGGCGCCGTCTGGTTTCAGAAAATCGGAGTACTATCGGGATTACTACCGGTTCAACGGGCTTTCAGATGAATGCGGTTATCTTATCGCGGTAGCGGGTGGCACCTTCATCAATCTTTCACTGGCACGCAACCAAAAGGGACGAAAATTCACTCTGAGTGAGCTACGCCTGCTGGACGCGATAAGTGCCAGCATCGGTGCGCTTGTTAAACAGCACTTCATAGCGCCAGAAAGTGAGGCAGGATTACCGGAACATGAATCCAATCTCAGGTCCAGGCTGGAGCTTACCCTCAGTGCGTTCGGTGATCCGGTACTGACGCCCCGGGAAAGGCAGGTAATACAGGCCGTTCTGCACGGACATTCGACCAAGAGCCTGGCCCTGGAACTCGGTATCTCTCTCGAAACCGTCAAGCTGCATCGCAAAAATGCCTACAGAAAACTGTCAGTGCGCAGCCAGTCTGAGCTGTTCCAGCTTTTCATCAAAAGCTTCATGAATGAGTCTGGGAATGAATCAACCATGGCGTCGACCGCTCTGCGTCACCCCTGAAACTGACCTCCTCGCAGGTACCACTTTTGGGGTACACCATTGCCCCGGCTTTCGTGTCACAATTCTGACCACATACCTGATTTGCGTAGCAGACCATGAACCTGAACGCTGATGTAAAAGAGTTAGACCGCAGGACATATCTTCATCCTTTTACGGACTTCAGTGCCTACCAAAAAACCGGCGGCCGAATCTTTACGGCAGGTAACGGTATCTACCTGAAAGATGTGGATGGAAACGAAACTCTGGATGGTATGTCTGGGCTCTGGTGTACCAACCTTGGTTACAGCCAGACCAGGATCATCGAGGCAATTACCCAACAACTCGAGCGCTTACCCTTCTACAACAGCTTCTTTAACTGTACGAGTGATGTGACTGCAGAGATGGCTGCCACGCTGGTGGATTATCTGCCAAACCAGTTCTCTCATGTATTCTTTACGAATTCCGGATCGGAAGCTAACGACACCAACATCCGATTGCTGCACAGGTATTTCGACCTGGTTGGCAAGCCTGCGAAGAAGTTAATCATCAGTCGCAGGAACGCTTACCACGGAAGCACGATTGCTGCCGCAAGCCTTGGCGGCATGACGGAAATGCACAAGCAATTCCGACAGCTGGATTACATTCACCACGTCGACCAGCCCTACTGGTTCGATGAAGGTGGAGATGCAAGTCCGGAAGAGTTCGGCCTGCAGCTGGCTTCACAGCTGGCCAATAAAATTGATGAGCTTGGTGCGGAAAATGTGGCAGCGTTCATTGCCGAACCCGTGCAGGGCGCAGGCGGTGTCATCATCCCGCCGTCCAGCTACTGGCCTGCTGTTAGCAGGGTTTTGAAAGAGCGTGACGTCCTGCTGATTTCGGACGAGGTTATCTGTGGTTTCGGCCGTACGGGGCAGTGGTTCGGTTGCGAGACGTTCGGTACAGAGCCTGACCTGATGACCTTTGCCAAGGGCGTCACTAACGGTTATCAGCCGTTGGGCGGCGTTGCGGTCAGTAGCAGGATTGCTGATGTACTGACCACCAGCGGCGGGGAATTTGCTCACGGGTTTACCTACTCCGGACATCCGGTCGCGTGTGCGGCTGGTCTTGCGACACTGTCACTCTACCGGGAACTGGATACCCGCTCTCATGTACTCAATGATATCGCGCCATACTGGCGTGAGAAATTCAATGAACTGTCAGATCATCCGATAGTCGGGGAGGCGCGCACACTCGGCATGCTGGGCGCTCTTGAACTGGTTCGGGAGTCAGACAGCCGGGTACGACTGGATACCGATGGTAAGGCTACAGTCTTCTGCAGGAACGCCTCCATCGGAGAGGGTCTGATGGTCAGGGCGGTCCGGGACACAATCATCAGTGCGCCACCGCTTATCTGTTCCAGGGCAGATATCGATGCTATTTTTGAGAAGCTGCTGAAGGCACTGGACCTGACCGCAGCACATTACGGGGTCAACAGTCGCTAGATGGCCCGTGAAGATACGCGCGGCCGCAACGCGACCATAAGAGGGGAGTAATGACATTGGATGAACTTAGGTGGATTGATGCAACGGCGACAGCGGAACTGATTTCGACTGGAGAGATCACTTCAGTCGAAGCAGTTGATGCGGCGCTCGCCCGGATGGATCGACTTAATCCTGAACTGAACGCTGTCATACACGAGTTTCCGGAAGCAGCGCGCGCTGATGCTGCTGCGCACGACCGCAGTCCAGGTTCCGGACCTCTCGCCGGCGTGCCATTTCTGCTGAAGGACATCGGCGCGCCACTCGCCGGCCAGCCATACCATCTGGGCACAGCGGTTCTGCGTGAAGCGAACTATGTTGCCCCGGTTTCCAGCCACCTCGGGCAACGGTTTCTGAATGCCGGGCTGGTTGTTCTGGGGCGCACCAACTTGCCGGAATTCGGTTTGATGGCCACCACCGAACCAGTCGCTTTCGGACCTACCCGCAGTCCCTGGGACCCGAGTCTCAGCCCGGGCGGTTCGAGCGGCGGGTCAGCAGCCGCCATTGCAGCCGGTATTGTACCGGCGGCCCATGGTAACGATGGCGGTGGGTCGATCCGTATTCCGGCCTCGCTGAGTGGCCTGGTCGGGTTAAAATCTTCACGTGGTCGTGTTTCTAACGGCCCATCTATTGGCGAGGCCTGGAGTGGTTTGGCTCACGAAGGTGCACTGGCGCGATCTGTTCGGGACGCAGCCGTGCTGCTGGATGTGATATCAGGATATGAGCCGGGTGATCACTATGGCGCGCCATCATTCCAGCGGCCCCTTAGTGCCGAGGTTGGTGAGCCGCCAGGTGCGTTGCGCATCGGTTTCCTGCATGCACTTGATGGTTACGACACCCACCCGGATTGTGTCGACGGGGTAACCACTGCCGTGAAATTGCTTGGTGACCTGGGACATCACATTGAGGATGCCTCACCAGCGGCGCTGCAACGTACAGCGGAAGTACTGCCGTTGTTGTACAGGATTTTTGCCCCGGCCGTCGCTCTCAATATCGAGTCTGTAGAAGCGATGGTAGGGCGACCTGTGTCACTGGCCGAATTCGAGCCGCGTACACAGGACCATGCGCGGCGGGCGCCCTCGGTCAGTGCCGTGGATCACTTCAAGACCATGCAGTCGATTTACGAACATTCGCGTGACCTGCAAACCTGGTGGCAATCCTTCGACCTGCTGGTGACGCCGGTGCTCGCACAGCCGAAGCTACCCCTGGGTACACTCGTCTTCGACGAAAACGATCCGGATGAGTCACATGCCGCCATGCTGCGGTTCATGCCCTACACCGCGCAGTTCAATATGAGTGGCCAGCCGGCGATTTCGCTGCCGCTGCACAGGACAAGCGCCGGCCAGCCAGTCGGGGTACAACTGGTGGCCGGATATGGTCGGGAGGATGTGTTGATTCGTGTAGCCTCGCAGCTGGAGGCAGCTGCACCCTGGTCCGATATCCACCCTCAGCAGATAGTTTAGTCAGACCGCTGGCGAGCGCCCGGTCCCGGGCGTTCAGTCAGTAATGCGATTGCCGACTACCATCAATGACCAGGCATCGTCGCAACCATTCTCATCAAAACGGCCATAAGCAACGATAGTGAAACTGTCACCGCTGGCAGACATCTGTCCTTCAACGGATGCATCGGGACCTGCTGCAATCATGCTGAGACTGCCAGAGGCATTAATGTCGACCGAAAAGTTCCCTTCAATACGGTCATCCTCCTCATACCGCCCACTCAGACGTATTTCCTGAGAATGCAGACCATATTCTGGAAAATGCAGTGATGAACCGTCGGAAACGGCGACCGTAGTTGCTGTTCTTGTTGTGACAGATGAGATGCCCTGTGGCTGGAAATACTGCAGATATGGAACACCTGCAGGGTCCGTTGTCTGATTGCAGCCAAACATGCCAGTTTCATACAGCGCCACGTGATAACTGCCGGTGTAGTCTGGTGCACCACCGCCCTGCAGTTCAGCGACCTGTGCTTCCAGTGCCGCGAGCCTTTCGGCGAGTGCTGGCAGCCCACCGGCCTGACTTTCGCCTTTGGCAAGCGCCAGAGATCCCGTGCTAAGAAGGCTTGCGGCCAGAATGAGTTTGAATCCGTGTCGTCTTTTCATGTCGTTTTCCTCAGATAGTTTCAGGGTCGGGTCATTTTGACCCGCATGCTGTGAGGTAGTGCAGGAAACTCAGCGTTTCTCTCACCTTAATATTGCTGAAATTGCCGCTTGAGTGGATCTCCGGGAGCACGGCAAAGGAAAGAGATTCTCCGGAGGATCTGGTCCTGCACCGATCCGGAAGCAGAAGAGCATCTTTCACTTGCGATTTGATTCTGGCTATACTGGTCAGGTGCGTGACTGGCGAGCTTAGTGGATAACCACAGTGGAGCGCATCTTATTCCAGCCGATCGCCTGGGCATCATCTGATTCTGAAAGGGATGCCTTATGAAAAAAAATCTTCGATACGGTAACAACCCCCACCAACAAGAAGCTGAGTTCACCGCACCAGAACGATCACTAGATATTCTGAGTGGCACTCCTTCGTATATTAATCTGCTGGATATTTTAACTGGCTGGCAAATTACCAGAGACCTTTGGATCGCAACCGGTGAAATCGCTGCCGCATCTATGAAGCACTGCGTTCCTGTTGGTGTTGCGCTGCCAGGAAAACTGGATGCCTTTACACAGGACCTGTTAGGTATCGATTCTGGATCTGCTACCCTTTCAGCTTACCTGCGCGCAAGATCAAGTGACTGGGGGGCAGCTTATGGCGACCTGGCTGTGGTTTACGGTGCCGTTGATGCTGAGCTGGCGAAAATTCTGAGTCGCCTCGTTTCGGATGGTATTGCCGCGACTCACTTCTCTGCAGATGCGCTGGATATTCTGAAGAAAAAGAAAGGTGGTCAGTATCTCATTGTGCAGCTGCACCGGGCGTATGAACCGCCCAGACGAGAGATTCGTGAAGTTATGGGGGTGGAGCTTACTCAGAACCGCAATAATTATATTCCTGAACTGACTGACTTTGAGTTTGTGGCGGGTGAACAGGCACTGGTTACGCAACTGGTGAATGAATTAAAACTGGCAGCGATCACCATGAAGTACACGGTATCTAACAACATAGTTCTGGTCAGCGACGGTCGCACGCTGGCAATCACTGCGGGTCAGCAATCGCGCGTACTCTCAACGAAGCTCGCTTGCGAGAAATATATTGCCTGTCAGAAGTTTCAGCATGCTGATGTCAGGGCAGTTCTGAAGCAGAGTCAGGGTAAGTTAACAGACAGAGTATTGGCGTCTGCTGAGGCTGCACAGACGACAGATCTGTTTGTACCGCCCGAGACGCCTTTAGTGCTTGGTTCGGATGGTTACATTCCGTTTCGCGACAATATTGAAATCGCAGCAAATCATGGTGTAAATGTCATTTTTGAGCCGAAAGGTGCCATGCGCGGAGCTGAAATTGAAAAAGCAGTTGCTGACCACGGCATGACTCTCGTCAGAACCGGCTTTCGCGCTTTTTATCATTAGGCTACTGGTCACCGTTCGACCTGCCACTGATATCCTGAGAATGTTCCAATATGGGTTTGGCTTGTCGTCGCTACTTTCAGTTGGTAATCTATTTCCCGATATTCCCTGAAGGTACAGTCCAGTGATGATCTGAACGAGTTGTCTGCGCCGCAGTGTTTTTGCTGCAAACATTCATTCGCTCTGGAGTTGTCATTGTGCATCATTCTGTCCCGTTTTCACGAAACCATCTCGCTGATTTTCTTACTCTGGTTACTGAAAATGCCCGTTTCCGCTGGCCTGAAGTAACCTACCTGATGAATAGCGACGTTGCCTGGCGTCTGCCATTCAGCTCACCTGAAAAAACACTCAGACTCTGGTATGACGATTCTGGCCTTGCAGCCTATGCATGGTTTTCGCCTGTTACGCAGAGTGTTTTCGATCTGCGCTGCAGTGATTTTTCAGAATCTACCCTGTTCTTCGACATAATGAATTGGCTGGAGTACAAACAGAATCAGTTTCCTGCTTCGTATCCCTGGCTGTTAGGACTGCGTTCTATGGAAGAGTGGGAGGATGCGCTCACTAATGATCTGATGAAGCAACCCTATGATCGGCGCTTGCTGCAGGTATCTGCACTTGATGCTGATGAAAAACGCAAAGAGGCACTGAGCAAACTGGGATTCAAACCAACAGATCACTTTCAGTACGCCTTAACGAGAAGTCTGTCAGAGCCAGTCGAAGCAGCTCCAGTGCCGCCGGGTTTTTCTGTTCGGAGTGTGGCGGAAGCTGAATCAGAAGAGCGGGTAGCCACGCATCGGGATGCCTGGTTTAAGTCAGGTTTTTCGCTTGAGCAATACAGACAAGTCAGAGCTATCGATCTGTTTGAACCTGAACTGGATTTAGTGGCCGACAACGGTTCAGGTGAATTCGGGGCGTATTGCATTGGCTGGCTGGATCGCGATCTGGGGATAGGTTCATTTGAACCTGTTGGTACACGGCCGCATTATCGGAGACTTGGCCTGGGTCGGGCCGTTAATCTGGAAGGACTGCGCAGAATGAGAAATATGGGCATGCACAGCGCGAAGATTGGCACTGCCGGGTTTAATGACCGGGCCTTCGGGCTCTATAAGAGTTGTGGTTTCCAGCTCAGGGACAAAGACAGAACATGGGTTAAAGAGCTTTAACTGCGGTTGTCCTGATTTCATGGCCTGTTGATCAACTGGAAGGATAGTTGCAGCGCTTTACCTCATGTCTATGCTGCTGACCTGCCACAACCAATACCTTTGATTAAGGCGTTACAGCGATGAATATTTCTGAGGCGAGTCACTATCTGACTGAGACCTCTTACAGAAGTGGGGTGTTCTGTCACCCCAAACGGGAGATTGAAAAGCGCCGGCGGTACAATCTCTTGACGGACTGAAGAACGGCGCAAGCTCACTTATGCGCTGTTTCTGAAAAAAAAGCACGCAGGCTGCGAAATCAACTACGCTATTTATGGTGGTCAGTGTTACTGCACTGCTGGTGTTTAGTCGCAGCGCTGATAACGGCAAGGCCTCGTATAGCTTTTCATGGCGATTTTTGCCGGTTGATGAGGAAACCGGCTTCTGACTGGAGATCAGCGAGCCATGAGCATCCCTTCAGGATGCTGCAGTACCTGGCCGGGTGGATATTCAATATATGATTTCAGCTGATTTATTCGCAACAGTAGCCAGAAGTCTGCTGTTACCTGTAACCATCATCCTTGTTGCCGGATGCGATACCAGTGCGTCAGGTTCAGATAGCAAAGAAACCGTTGCTTCCGAAGCCCTGCAATCCGTTGGGGTCGATACGCCTTACTCTTTCTGGGTGACAGAGGCAACGATGACGGCTAATGAACTGTCCCTGTCTCTGGCAGAAAACCCATCCTATGGTGATGAGATCTGTAATGCTGATTCAGCCAAACCAGTGGGCTACCGAACCACTTTCGCCCTCATTTCTACCCATGAATATAACCGTTCAGATCTGCTGGATCGCTATGATATGGATCCGGATCAGGCAGTAGCTGCGGGTGATACCAATATTGTGCTGGCCGATCATCTGGGTGATTTCGTGGCGCAAAGTGCAAACCTCAGATTTCCGGATGACAGGGTGAAAACTGCTGCGACGGAAACAATCAAAATTACCTTCTCAAGACAGGGAAAATTCACTGGTTATTGCCATGCCACGAGAGGCTACTTCGTGAGTGTTCATGCTGACGTTAAAACCGGTCAAATGGGATTGTATGCCGTTTCGTGTGATAACCCTGATGCCACCCTGGCATGCTTGTCTGTCCGTTAAATTAAGGGGTCGGAGGAAAGTGCCGGAGTAAGATTGAGGTTGTCGTGATTGAGGTTGTCGTAATTGAGGGTTAGTGCTGGAACTTTCAAAGAATATTTCGGTATGTCCTGTAACTCAGGGTCGAGGACCAAGTGCCAGGTCCAGATTGTTCGATGTCAAAATAATGTAGCTATGTCCTGTAGCGTTCCATCGTGACCCTGCAAATAGCCTCCAACCAGAGGTGCAAACTTATCCATGTCACTTGCCTGAACATAGTCAATGCTTGATCTCTGCAGAATGTTCGTCGAATGCGACCTCGCCTCTTAAGTATTGAATCAACACGAGACCATTGTCCATTAAAAACCGGTGCTGAGTTTTAGCTGCCCCGATAGCTGACTGAACCTGCGTCATATCGGGTTTAAGCGCCTCAAGATGTTGTTGTTCCCTGGTTGGGACTTGACGGTCATCGTCCCAGTTGGTGGCCTGCATAACCAGAAAAATGCCGACGACAACCACGATCACCTCGACGGTCATCACAGACCAGTTCTGTTCTTTTTAAATGAACTGCGATGCGTTTGATGCTGAAAGATTCACCCAAACTGAAAATTTGGGGACAGATTTGGGGACAGTTAACTTAATTCAGATTCAGAGATTGAGTGAGATTATAAAGAAAACTGTCTCCAGAATCTGAATCATGGTTGGCGAGTCGCAAGAACTCGAGGCTAGGCTATATTTAGGAAATAAGAGGAATTCTACGATCACCATCAGGACGTGGAGCATGTTTGGAACCAGAAAACGAATTGCTGAACTTGAGGCGGAAATAGGACGTCTGAGACAAGTAAACAAACGCCTGCAGGCAGATAGTGAAAGTCTCGAACATTCGCTGGCTGCTGAAAGAGAGCGCCAGCTTGAATCGCGCTCCGGTGAAGATATCGAAGCGCAAATGACCGCATTGTGGCTCTCTTCTGCCTCGCAGCTGACTCAGATCCGTGAGACCATCGCACAGAGTTCAAACCTACTGAATGCCGAAAACGAAGAATTCACCTCCGCCTCTTCGATTTTTACTCACTGCTCAAACATTCTCAATCGGATCACCAGCGACCTCGGCGGTATTGAAAAGGAAGCGAAAGAGAGCTGCCAGAGCGTCAACAGTTTACGTACGGTGACTGGCGATATCTCAACATTTGTTGGTGTCATCAATACCATCTCGGAACAGACTAATCTGCTGGCATTGAATGCCGCCATCGAAGCTGCCCGTGCAGGAGACCAGGGAAGAGGTTTTGCCGTCGTGGCAGACGAAGTGCGCTCACTGGCTCAGAAAACGAGCGAGGGCACATCTCAGATCGCGCAGTTGGTGGAGACGATCGACAAAGAAACAGAGACAGCCGATAACCGCATCAATCAAATGACAGAGCGGACAAATGGTGCCGCACAACTTGCGGATGATGTTAAAACTGCTGTCGATGAGGTCCTCGCCATTGCCAGAAAGATGCAACAAGTGCTCGACCGGGCAGCACTGACTAACTTCATTGAAACGGTCAAGATGGATCACGTAGTCTGGAAAACCGACATCTATCAACGCATCAACAACAAGGATTCAGGCAGCGCCACTCCTGCCGACCACCACAATTGCCGGCTTGGAAAGTGGTACTACACTGGCGAAGGAAGAGACCGTTACAGTCGGTCAGATGCTTTCCGGGCGCTGGAGGAACCTCATAGCCAGGTCCATACCAATGGTCTCAGCGCACTGGAGCATGTCAGGGCAGGCAGAAAGGAAGAAGCACTGGCGTCCTTGCAACAAATGGAAGCTGCCAGCCTGAAGGTACTCGACTGCCTGACCCTGCTTGAGCAACAGCTCTGAGTCAGAGCCTAAACGTTAATCGAGGTACGGTTCAGGTAACGACAGCCTTCGACTGATCAGTTTTCCCCACTGAGTAATACGCCGTGAATACGATTGCACGGGCTGATTGAATACGTTTGCAATATGTTGTTGTACCCCAGCTTACTCTGCAGAATGCCGGAGCAAGCAATGTATGCCCGAAAAATCAAGAGCAAGCGTGCTACAACAAAACAAGAAACAGTCGAGCAATCGAGGGGAACGCATGAGGAAATCACACACATTCAACAGGACTAAACTGGCGACAGCGGTGTCTATCGCAGTGGCGTCAACAATCAGCGCAGCAGTACCTGTCTATGCCGCAGATGACGGTGTCATGGAAGAAGTTGTTGTCACCGGTATTCGCGGCAGCCTTATGCGATCACAGGCGATCAAGCAGGATAGCAAGTCTATCGTTGAAGCGGTATCAGCTGAAGATATCGGTAAGCTCCCGGATACATCTATCGCCGAATCACTGGCTCGTCTTCCTGGTCTGGCGGGTGAGCGTTCCGGTGGCCGGGTGTCTGGTGTAGCGGTACGTGGTTTTAAAGAAGATTTTGTCGGCACCAGCCTTAATGGCCGTGAAATCATCGGCATCGGTGATAACCGGGGTGTTGAATACGATTTGTATCCGTCAGAAATCATGACTGGCGCGGTGATCTATAAGTCAGCAGATGCTGCGTTGATGACCCAGGGCATTGGTGGCACGGTTGATATGCGTACCGTCAGACCTCTCGATGCAAAACCGACCCTGACTCTGAATGGCGTTTATGAAACGACCGGTCAGGATTCTGACAACCCAGAATATGGTGAAGACGGACATCGCTATGCATTGTCGTTTGTTCATCACTTCAATGATTCTATTGGTCTGGCTGTCACGGTTGCACAGACTGAATCTCCAACTAACCAGCGCAAATATGGTGTCTGGGGTTATGGCGACAATGGCGCTGGCCAGATTCTGCCTTTTGGTCTCGATACCCAATCTATCAGCAAAGAGCTGGAACGGGACACTGAATCTGCAGTGCTGCAGATTGCCCCGACGGAAGATCTGGAAGTAACGCTGGACTACCTGAACATCGATTTCTCTGACCGTGGTGTGATTCGCGGCTTCATCGAACCATTCTCTGCAGGCACTGTAACAGGAACTGGCATTAACTCTTCTGGTACACAAGTGGGTGCTAACCCTGTACTGAGAACAGACCCTGAAAATATCGTGGGTGATCTTCAGAGCTATGGCATCAACGCTAAGTATCGTTTCAATGATACCTGGTCTGCCGAAGTGGACATCTCATCTTCAGAATCCAGCAAGTTGTATGAGCGTGCTGAATCTTATGCTGGTCTTGGCCGTAATGGCTCACTGACACCTGCGCAGCTGGGAACCCGTCAGTTCCAGATGTCCAGCAATGGTATTTTCTTTACTGGCTCTTCAGGTCTGCCGTTTGATGATCCCAACAGCATCAAGCTGACCGGTCCTCAGCAATGGGGTGGTGGTATGGCATCGGTTGCCAGCCAGTTTGCCTCAACCGTACTGCGGGCGACCGACGGTAATCCTTACAGCTACCTCGAAGCTCAGGATGGTTTCTGGAACCACGCAGAATTTGATGAAGAGCTGAACACCTACAAGGTGCAGATAACAGGTGAGCTGGATTATAAAATTATCAATTCAGTAACTTTTGGTGTGCAGGTCAGTGAACGTACTAAATCCAAGGTGAACCATGGTGATTTCGCCACTGCCTCATCTTTCCCATTTGGTGCGGGTAACGGCGCTGTTGTTGATGCGGTTATTCCGGCTTCTTACCAGTATGGTCTGGCGGACCTGAGCTGGGCAGGCCTTGGGCAGGTGATCGCCTATGATGGTTTTGCACCCTACAGAGATGGCACCTACTTCCTGACACCGGCAGATTATCTTGAGCCGGACAGACTGGGTGATACCTTCGAGATTGATGAAACGGTTACCACGATCTTTGCGAAGGCAGATTTCGAGACTCAGATCGGCGGAATGGAAGTTTACGGTAACTTTGGTTTGCAGTATGTCGATACTGACCAGGAATCCGATGGTTATCTGGGTATTGTCAATGCGAACAAGAATACCTGTCTGGTTGCAGGCTCAACACCTTGGGCGCCAGTACTGGATAGCAGCTGTCAGATTTCTGGTGGGGCAACCTACTCACACACGCTGCCCAGTCTGAACGTCAACTTCGCAGTTGCCGAAAACCAGTATGTACGTCTGGCGGCATCTAAGACCATCAGCCGTGCGCGTCTGGACCAGATGAAAGCATCAGGTTTCGTGAAGTTTGACCAGAACATTGACCTGATTGAACGCTACATGGTTGAAGGTCAGGCTTCTGGTGTAACACCATGGTCGAAGTCACAGGGTAACCCCGAGCTGGAACCGCTTGAAGCTAACAACTTCGATATTTCCTGGGAAATGTACTTCGACGATGAAGGTTACGTAGCTGCAACCTACTTCTATAAGGATCTGGTGAACTGGACGGATACCGGTGGTCAGACCATCGACTTCAATAACGATGCGACTAACAATGGCGTCAGCTATTTTATCCCCGGCTTCCATGATCGTACTGTGACCGCCGATGGCACCGTTATTAACGGTCGTACCTACAACGCGGGTGATCTGATTATCCCGTTCAACAATGGTGTGGCAGGCGGTACCTTTGATAACTTTGTCGATGGACTTGAAGGCTCGCTGGACGGTATTGAACTGTCAGGTGGCTTACCTTTCCGGATGTTTCATGAATCTCTGGATGGTTTAGGTCTTGCGGCATCTGCGACCTTCATCGATGGTGAACTTGATAACAACAAGCCGATCGTGGGTCAGTCGGACGAATCTTACTCGCTGACGTTGTACTACGAGCGGGCTGGGTTTGAGTTCCGTGTTGCCGGTACCAAGCGTAGTGATTACCCAACCTACGAGCGTGGTGGTTCAAACAAGATCGCTGAAGTGACACGCGGTGGAGTGAAGATCATTGACGCCCAGATCAGCTATGACTTTGCTGAAAGTGGTGTGAGCTGGCTCGAGGGACTGCGGGTCTCACTTCAGGGTACCAACCTGACTGAAGAGGGTGATACTAACGTTGACTCCAACGGTATTGTGACCCTGAATCGTGACTTCGGTCGTGTACTGCTCCTCAACGTGAATTATGCAATCTACTAAAATAGTGCGCATATAAAGCCAGACTGATGGGTCCTCTTTCCTCCCCCAGAGGGCCCATTGGTCGATTTATTCAGGTTAGAATCGCAAGTAATAAACAATCCGACAACGGAAAATAAAGTGGCGATTAATAAACTTGTAATCGCTGGCGGTGGTACCGCTGGCTGGATGACTGCTCTGCTTGCCCGGCGGGTGCTTGACCAGAAAATTGATATCGAACTGGTGGAATCAGATCAGATCGGTATTATTGGCGTCGGCGAAGCGACTATCCCTCCTATCCAGACATTCAATAACTATGTAGGTCTGGATGAAAAAGAATTCCTCAGAGAAACTAACGCGACTATTAAGCTGGCGATCCGGTTTGAGAACTGGCAGCGGCAGGGTGAGCAGTACTATCACACCTTTGGTGCGCCCGGCGCGAATATGGGTTTCTGCACTTTTCAGCACTACGTCACCAGGTCCCAACGATTGGGGGAAGCCTCTGATCTCTGGGAATATGATCTGAATTACCTGTGCTGCGTTGAAGGAAAGTTCAATAAAATCAATACGCAGAATCCCTTCTTTGAAGTGCCCTACGCCTATCATTTTGATTCTGCGCTGTACGGTCAGTACCTCAGAAAACTGGCAGAGAAAAGCGGCGTCAGGCGTACTGAGGGGATTATCAAAGATATCCTTATCAACAGCGAAAATGGATATATCGAAGAACTGCAGCTGGATAATGGCCAGAAAGTTCAGGGCGATCTGTTTGTGGATTGTACGGGGCTTCGCCGGCTTCTGATCGGCGATAAACTGGGGGTCGGCTTTGAAGACTGGACCCACTGGATTCCTTCCAACAGTGCCATTGCCGTTCAGACTGAAGGCTCTGGTGATCTTGTTCCCTACACCAGAAGTATTGCTCACGCGGCGGGCTGGCAATGGCAGATTCCGCTGACCCACCGGACTGGCAACGGCATTGTTTATAGCACTGACCACCTGTCAGATGATGAGGCGATGAACACCCTGATGACCAACCTTCCTGGTCAGCCCATCAATGAGCCCAGACCCATTCGCTTCAGAACAGGTCGAGTGGTTGATCAGTGGCATAAGAACGTCGTTGCGATTGGGCTCTCCAGTGGTTTCCTGGAGCCGCTTGAATCCACCAGTATTCACCTGATTCAGTCCGCTGCGGTGCGGTTGATGAAACTGTTTCCCAACGAGGGTATCCGGCAGGCGACTGTTGACCGCTTTAACGAGGAATCCAGGGAAGAGTATGAAACCGTCCGTGACTTCATCATTCTTCATTACCATGTGAATGAACGAGACGAGCCATACTGGCAGACTCTGAGACATATGCCGATTCCTGAAAGGCTCCAGCATAAGATCGACCTTTATCGGGAGACGGGCTCTATCTTTAACGATTCGCTGGACATATTCAGAGATTCTTCCTGGCTTCAGGTGATGGCGGGTCAGGGCATTGAAGCCGCTGACTATCATCCCGCCGCAGATGCCATAGCCGCCGATGAGCTGCTGCGATCGCTGGCAAGAATGCGGAATGCCAAACGAGAGCCGATGGCCAGTATGCTGCCCCATCGTGAATTTCTTGAACGCTATTTAGCTTCTCAGTAAAGACATCAGTTTGGTATTGCGCGAGGAAATAATGAGTTCAGGAGCAGCGTCACAACAGAAAAAAATTGTCATCGTCGGCGGCGGTACGGCCGGTTGGATGGCGGCTAATCTGATGGCGCAGCAATGGCGACCGGATCAGGTAGCCGTGCAGGTCATAGAATCACCGGATATAGGTATTATCGGCGTAGGCGAGGGGTCTACACCTTCACTGAAGCGCTTTTTTGAAATTCTGGGTATCCCGGAGAAAGCCTGGATGCCCCGCTGTAATGCCACCTATAAAGTCAATATTCAGTTCAACGGCTGGAGCCCGGCTTCCGGCATTGAATCCTATAGTCACCCCTTCATCAGTCAGACAGATACCTTTACGACCCGACCCTTTCATGTAAATTGTCTGACAAGGCGCCTCGGTCTCGATGTTCACACCGCTCCTGAGGACTTTTTGCTGAATGGCATGCTGGCGAAAGCCGGCAAAGCACCGGTTGCTGGCTATGGCTTTCCGTTTGTAGTGGAGTATGGGTATCACTTCGACTCTGCATTACTGGGTCAGTTCCTGGCAGAAGAGGCAGTGAAACGAGGTGTCACCCATACACAGGCCAGAGTTGTGGATGTGCTGCTGGGTCAGGCAGGAGATATTGAAAGCCTTGCCTGCGAGGACGGTGAATCTGTCACTGGCGATCTGTTTATTGATTGCACGGGTTTCAGATCGCTGCTGTTGCAACAGAAACTGGGTGTGGAATTTCACTCCTTCGCCGAGAATCTCTTTAACGATGCGGCCGTTGTTCTGCCTACCGGGGTCATTGATCCACTACCCGTGCAAACTGAATCAACTGCGCTGTCAGCGGGGTGGTGCTGGCAAATTCCGCTGACCCATCGCACCGGCAATGGGTATGTCTATAGCTCCCGGTACATCTCGCCGGAAGCTGCGGAACAGGAACTACGGGAACACCTGGGTTTGCTGGATGCTGATGTGGAAGCGCGACATCTCAAGATGAAAGTCGGTCAGGTTGCGGAACACTGGCACCGTAACTGCATTGCCCTGGGATTGTCTCAGGGATTCATTGAACCTCTGGAAGCCACTGCCTTGCATCTGGTTCAGATCAGTGTGGAGTCATTCATTGAAATATTTGAGAAAGGAAACTTCACCGACGCTGGCCGGGACGAGTACAACCAACGGGTAAGCACGAATTTTGACCATGTCCGGAATTATATCGTTGCCCATTACAAGCTGAACACAAGAAACGATTCGGACTACTGGCGTGCCAACCGGGAAAGTGCGATTTCCGAATCTCTGGCGCAGCTTCTCGACGTCTGGTACCGGCGTGGAGACATTGTTCAGGAGATTAATCGTCAGGGTATTGGTGGCCATTTCAGCGTTACCTCCTGGCACTGCCTGCTTGCCGGGTATGGTGCGTTTCCGCCCCTTGCGGAACAACAGCCAGGTCAGGGAGACCTGTATCAGGAACACCAGATAGCAGAGTTCATGAGCCGCTGCGGGGTGAATTTTCAGTCTAACAGTCAGGTGATGAATGACTTCCAGGACTGAATGGTGGAAACAGGCGGTTGCCTACCAGGTCTATGTCAAAAGCTTTTTTGACTCTGACGGTGATGGACTGGGGGATCTGCCGGGCCTGATTTCAAAGCTGGACTATCTCCGGTATCTGGGTGTTGATCTCTTATGGCTGACTCCCGTGCAGTTATCGCCATACAGAGAGAATGGTTACGATATCAGTGACTATCAGGCGATTCAGCCTGAGCTCGGTACCCTGGATGATTTTGGTAATCTGCTGAAAGAAGCACATGCGCGGGATATCCGTATCATCACTGATTTCGTGATCAATCACACATCAGATCTGCATCCTTGGTTTATTGAGAGTCGGTCATCACGCACTAATCCCCGACGAGATTACTATATCTGGCGGGATGGGAAAGATGGGTGCGAGCCGAATAACTGGGCATCACACTTTTCGGAAGCTGCCTGGACCTTTGATGAGCAGACTGAGCAGTATTATCTGCACCTGTTCAGTAAACATCAGCCTGATCTGAACTGGAATAATCCGGCAGTGCGCGATGAACTGCAGCGAATGATGAAGTGGTGGCTGGATCGGGGTATTGATGGTTTCCGGCTGGACGCCATAAACCTGATATCCAAGCGACAGGATTTTCCCGACAACTCTGTAAATGACCGGTTTTTTCTGAGTCAGCAGGGCAGCCGGATGTTCAGTCTGGATAACTTCCGTAACGGACCGGATCTGAATGATTTTCTGGTTGAATTGAAAACCCGTGTTATGGATCAGTACGACTGCGTAACTGTTGGTGAGTGCGCTATGCTGAATGTGGATGATGCGGTCGGCTTTTCAGCGCCAGCAACCGGATCACTGGACATGACGTTCCTGTTTGAACATACCGAACACTATAATCTCGTTGGTAAAGACCCTGAGAAACTGAAGGAAATTATCACTCGCTGGCAGACAGATTTGCATGGTCGCGGTTGGGTAGGTATCGCATTCAATAATCACGATCAACCGCGGGTCGTTTCTTGTTTTGGTAATGATGCGGATTACCGGAAAGAATCAGCCAAGCTCTTTGCCGTATTGCTCCTGTCGCTGGAAGGAACGCCGTTCATCTACCAGGGCGAGGAAATAGGCATGACCAGCGTCACCTATGACGACATTGCAGATTATGATGATGTGGCAACGATCAATGAGTATGCGCAGAAAATAAGTGACGGTATCGATCCTGATATCGCACTGGATCAGGTTCGCGCGATATCAAGAGACAGAGGCAGGTCGCCGTTTCAGTGGAATGCTGAAAAGGCCGCAGGATTCACCACAGGTAAGCCGTGGATAGGTATTAACCAAAACTATGCTGAAGTGAACCTGCAACGGGATCTGGAAGACACGGACTCTGTCTGCCATTTCTACAAAAAAATGATTGCGCTGCGGAAGCTGACGCCGGCACTGGTGCATGGAAGCTTCACCCGGCTTGATTCACCCCAGGAGTTGTATGTTTTTGAGCGTACGTTCAGGGATGAGACGGTGACGGTGGTGCTTAATCCAGGTGACGTCGCAGTCAGTTACACATGTGACGTTCAGCCAAAACTTTCAAATTACCCGACGACCGATCATGGCCTTGTCAGGCCGTGGGAAGCGCGAATCCTGAAATCGGCCCG
>JAGRIO010000278.1 GCA_020443225.1 Pseudomonadales bacterium | reverse complement strand
GAGGGTTTGCAGTACCGAAAGCGCTGCGGTTATGACTATGCTGATTCTGATCAGCTTGCCAATGGCATTGGCCGTGGTGACATCGGCGCCATTATGAATAAAACCGTTTTCCAGTTCTTTGACAAAACGGGTCAGGAACAGCGCAATCAGAACGACGACAGCGACATAGCGGAAAGGCTCCACTATGTCACTGAGACCTGTATCGGCCCTGGCCGAGATCACATCAGCCGCCCAGGTCATTCCCAGCACCCAGATCAACAGACTGAGGGGTTGCTGAATCGCATGCAGCAGCGCATCGTCCCAGACGGTACTGGTCTGGGCCACCCGTTTATCAATGCGGTACAGGATTCGCTTGAGAACGAAGTTGAGCACCATGGTGCCCAGTACAATCGCAAATACCGTCAGTACCACCGGGTCTGTCACCCAGGCCACGAGATTATCCGGAACCCGGGCCAGCATATTCTCATCCATAAACAACCTCAGGGGTTCCTCAAAAATAACGTATCACTTCAACCCTGATATAGTCTTCATCCTGATAGAAACCCAGCTCATCATCGGGATTCTGCAGGGTATATATGTAGCCGGGCAGCGACGTCACAGGCCGGGTACCCTGACTGAAAATGGCAGACTCAATGGCCAGCTTCCAGGCATCCCCAAGGGTCATACTGGCATTGATACGGGTGAGCAATTCATGGGTATCACGGTCCCAGATCCAGGTAACCGACCCATCAGCACGCTGGCTGCCAGATGGGTAAAGCTTCACACCAAGCGCCAGATCGTCATCGCCCGGAACCCGCACCAATTGATCACGACCATCGTGCTGATATTCCAGGAAAACGCCCAGGTCCTGACCGGCAACCCATCCCTTTAACAGTCTTTCAACACCAGCAACGCCAGCCTGGAAGGATTCACCCTGCCCCCTCCGGGCCATGGCTTCCAGACGCCAGATCCAGTTGTCACCAGCATAACGGGCACTGATGCCAGTCTGTCTTATCAGGTCGTAAACCGGCAACAAGGCTGCATCAACAGGTGCACCACCCGACGGACTGAACAGATACTGCAGATTGAAACGGGGCTCACGGCTGGTGCCTGAAAAATGGCTGAGGCTGAGCGACAAATTGCCTATGTCGTGAGACCAGCGCATGGCAAAGTCAATGTGTCTGTCCTCTCGGGCGGACTCCCACACTGCGGCGCTTTCGTCGACCAGAAAGGGCAGCCGCGGCCGTCCATACTGACCTGGATACTGACGTTCACGGAAGCCCGGCAAGACAAAGACTTCCACTTCCCCCCAGGGCCTGACGAGCGTCAGTTTTACCATGGGCTGGCCAAGCTGGCTGTCAGTGTACAGCCCCTCGACCTGATCTTTCTGATTGATCACATTGAGGACACTGAGTGACTCGGTGACCGCCCAGTCAGCCCGTGTGATACCAGCCAGCAGATTCCAGCCGTCACCAGAATAGGTCCAGCTGAGTTCGCGAAGATCCGCATGAGTGCGTGCACTGTCTTCTTCATCCCAGCGCAGGAATGGTGAGAACCGCAGTTTCTGCCGGCTACCCAGGCTGTATTCATAGCCCCCTTCAAAAGCAGCCATAGCCGCACCTTCAGGCAACTGGTTAATGCCCTCGCCATCAAAGGCACTGTAGCCTGTCGAGAACCGTGACCAGTTATCCGCACTGAAACTAGTGTCAGTCAGGGCCCGATTGCCTGCAACAGGAGCAGGAAAGACTGAGGGTCGGGTTTCCAGGCGGGCAAAGTTAAAACCAGACTTGCCGGCAGGCTGCTCTTCATAGCCGGCCCGGGTCGTCTTGCCATCGCGAACAATCACCTGAATCGAAGAAATTCTGTCGGCTTCCGGCAACCATGCGGCACCCAGTTCCGCCACACGTGTGCCTTCGGGGGCGCGCATTTTCCAGCTTGACGTGATACCCACCGAGGCCAGACGGTCCAGTACATCAGCATGCTGATCTGTAGGGTAAGGCCCCACCATAACCCGGTGATATATCCGGCCATCTTTAAGAATACTGGCACCCGCGGTTTCAAGCCCCTGCCTTATCAGTGACTGCTCCTGCTGAACAGCATCATCCACCTGGCTGAAACTGCCTGTGACCAGATACCAGATGGCTTCATCCGTCTGGCTTTGTGAACCCGGCCCGGTCGCGATCTCATTGGACCCATACTGCCCTGCATCTGTGCGCGTGGTTGGCCGGGCGTCTGATGCTGTTTCAGGAGACCCTGCCTGTAATACCGGACTCTTCACTGCCGACGCTGATGAATCTGCCCCGGCGGTGGTAACTTCTGCCGGTGGTAAACTGACCTTCCAGGCACCTTTTACACCGGCCTGCGCCAGTCGGGCTGGCTGTCCGGCATCCGTGCTATCGGCACTGACAACGACCCGGTAGAAGATCTGATTATCCCGCTTGTAAGTGTGTAGCAGCACCGGAGACGCCAGCGCCCGACTCAGCCTTCCCGCTTCCGTTACTGCGCTGGCCTTCTGACTGAAACTGCCAAGCACCAGATAGGCTGTCCGTCCGGAGTCGGCCTCAGCGATGACCGGCGCCAGCGTGCACAGCATCAGTAGCGCAAGGGCACCAGCCCCGGGCGTAATACAGCGAGCGACCAGCAATGTAAGTGATTTCATAATGATACGTCCGGGCGATAAGTCAGCGCCTGTTGGCCGGAAACGAACCTGACAGCGCTTGCATGGTCATTTGTGATCCCGGATCAGCTCCTTCTCTCGGAGCGGATGCAAGAAGATCATAAATGGACAGGCACCGCAAGAGAGCAAAACCAGCCAGATCACACATTATACGGACTTGCGACCGGCTTCAAACCTGACCCCAGCAGATAAATTAGTTATTGCCAAGGCATTCTACCTGTATATAATCCCAGTAACTGTATAAACAAACAGCTACCGTCTGCATACTTCCGACGCCGCTGTGAGTTCTGTGCAAGCCCCAATTCAAGTCCGAGTGCGAGCCCAGTACGGGCCGAATGCGAGAAAACTATGAGCACATCAAGCGCCACAAAACTGACCTCACGACAAGCCGAAGTTCTGGAATTTATCAAAAGCTATATTGATGAAACCGGCTATCCGCCCACACGTGCCGACATCGCCCGGCAACTGGGCTTCAAAAGTGCCAATGCATCAGAAGAGCATCTGAAGGCACTGGCCCGCAAAGGCGCTATCGAAATGATTCCCGGCACCTCCCGGGGCATTAAACTACCGGACCAGCATGAAGGCATACCCATTGTGGGCCGTGTTGCTGCAGGTAACCCCATTCTTGCTCAGGAGCATATTGAAGATTATTGCAATCTGCCCCCGGAATTCTTCAGGCCGGCCGCTGACTACTTCCTGATGGTCAGAGGGGACAGCATGATTGAGTGTGGCATTCTTGATGGCGACCTGCTTGCTGTACATGCCGCCAGTGATGCTAACAACGGTGATATCGTGGTGGCGCGTATTGACGACGAAGTCACAGTGAAACGACTGCAGAAGAATCGCAGCAAACACCATATCACTCTGCTACCGGAAAACTGCGAGTATCAGCCAATTGAAGTCGATTTGCGGGAACAGGCTTTCGCCATTGAAGGGTTGGCTGTCGGCGTACTGAGACACTAGTAGCCGGTGGCGGCAAGCGGCGAGCTGTGGGCCACTCGCCGTGCACCACTGGTCGTGCGCCACTCACCACACGATGAAGTTCAGACAGCGGCTTTTCGTGCCCGGGTACCAGTAGCGGTTGCCCGGCTTTTAGGACTCGCTTTCTTTTTAGCCTTTGTTTTCGCCTTTGCCTTTGCTTTGGATTTTGCACCCGGTTTAGTTGGTGGTGCGTACTCCACCCACTTGCCATCCACATAATCAGCCCGCCAGCCGGTCGGTTTGCCATCTTCCTCTGACATGACGTAATGTTCTTTGGTCTTGCGGGCAAACTTTACCAGTGTCCGGCGCCCTTCATTGTCCTGCTCTGGCGCTCGCATCAGAAATGCATACTTCGGGTCAATTTCATTCTGGTGTGGAATCAGCTCGTCGACATAAGGCGCCCTGGTTTCGCGGTTCTTGGGAAACTGGCTGGCCGCCAGGAAAATACCGGCAGCGCCATCACGCAGCACGTAAGTATCATCGACCTTCTGACAGGTCAGCTCTGGCATTGGCACCGGATCCATCTTGGGTGGTGCCGCTTCGCCATTGCGAAGCAGTTTACGGGTATTCTTACAGTCATCCGCAGTACAGCCAAAATACTTACCGAAGCGGCCTGTCTTGAGCTGCATCTCAGCGCCACACTTGTCGCATTCCAGCACCGGACCGTCATAACCCTTGATTTTGAATTCGCCACGCTCGATGGAGAAACCTTCACAATCCGGATTATTGCCACAGATGTGCAGCTTTCTGTGAGCATCGATCAGATAGCTGTCCATCGCTGTATTGCAACGCTCACAGCGGCGCTTGGTGCGCAATATCCTGGATTCTTCCTCATCATCACCATTGGCACTGACGACTTCATCACCATTAATAAGGTTAATGGTCGTCTTACACCTCTCTTTAGGTGGCAGCGCATATCCGGAACAGCCCAGGAATACACCAGTGCTGGCGGTTCTGATCTGCATCTTACGTCCACACTGCGGACAGTCGATGTCGGTCATGGTGGGCTCATTGCCACGCATGCCATGTTCAGCATCTCCGGCTTTATCGATGCGGCCTTCAAAATCACTGTAGAACTCATTCAGGACTTTCTTCCAGTCAACTTTGCCGTCTGACACTTCGTCCAGCAGTTCTTCCAGTTGCGCTGTGAAACCATAATCAAGGAGATTCGTGAAGTTTTCATTTAAGCGGTCGGTGACAATGTCTCCGATTTTTTCCGCATAAAACCGCTTGTTTTCCAGCTTCACATAGCCACGGTCCTGAATCGTGGTAATGATCGCAGCATAGGTCGAAGGCCTTCCGATACCGCGTTTTTCGAGTTCACGAACCAGGCTCGCTTCACCATAACGGGGTGGGGGTTTAGTGAAATGCTGAACCGGAATCAGGTCTGCCAGATCAAGCACCTGGCCTACCGCATACTCGGGCAGCGGCGTCTCTTCTTCCTTCCTGCCGGCCGGTGGTTGGACGCGGGTAAAACCATCAAAACGCAGAATACGTCCCCGTACCCGCAATTCAAGATCGCCGGCATCCAACAGCACTGCCGTCGAGGTGTACTCTGCATTCGGCATCTGACAGGCCACGAACTGACGCCAGATCAACTCATACAGGCGTTCTG
>JAGRIO010000277.1 GCA_020443225.1 Pseudomonadales bacterium | reverse complement strand
CAACATTCTCAATGTTCACAACAATGACCGCCAGTGCGCCGACCAGATAGATCAGCGCCATGAGCGGTACGATTTTCTCCGCCACCTGAATGATCCGGCGAATACCGCCGATGATGACGGCGCCTAAACACAGGGACAGGAATAATCCCGTCATCCAGGGTTCGATACCAAAGCTGGCCTGAACCCCGGATGCAATATTATTGCTCTGTGGCATATTGCCACTGCCAAAGGAACTGATAACTGTGGCCACCGCAAAGATGATCGCCAGCCACTTCATGTTCAGTCTTCGTTCCATCACGTACATAGGCCCACCAACAATGTGCCCATGTTCGTCCTTGCCCCGGTATTTATGCGACAAGGTCACTTCCACGAATTTTGACGTCATGCCGAAGAAGGCTGTCATCCACATCCAGAAGAGCGCGGCAGGCCCGCCAAGATAAATCGCCAGCGCCACACCGCCGATGTTGCCGGTTCCGACTGTACCGGATATGGCCGTGGTCAGTGCCTGAAAGTGAGTGGCATCTCCTTCGTCTCCGGGTTTGTCATACTTGCCACGGACAATCCGCCAGGCATGATTAAAGAACCTTACCTGTGGAAAACCCAGATAGAAGGTCAGAATCAGACCCGTACCCAGCAACACAAAAGGAAAATACGCTGCTGAACCCATCAGGCTGTCCAGCAGATTCAGGAAATTGGTCAGTGCCTCCAAGAGAGCTCCTTATCGCGGGTGACTCAGAATTCACCTGACCATATCAAATTCACTGGCCGAAACATAGCGAGCCCTGGCCCTGGCCGCCGCTTTATACGGGCTCCCGCATCGTGACGAATTCTTCAGCTGAGGTCGGATGGATACCGATAGTGGCATCGAAAGTTGCCTTGGTAGCACCAGCCTTAAGCGCAATCGCAATGCCCTGAATGATCTCGCCTGCTTCTGCACCCACCATATGAACACCGACGACCCGGTCTGTCTCACGGTCAACCACGAGCTTCATCATGGTTTTCTCGTCACTTCCGCTGAGGGTATGTTTCAGCGCCCGGAAAGTGGAACGGTATATGTCCACAGCCTTGTAACGGTCACGGGCCTGATGTTCCGTCAGCCCGACGGTGCCGATATTCGGCTGACAGAACACAGCGGTTGCAATACCTTCATAATCCATTTCTGTAGGCTGCTGCAGAAACTGGGTTCTGGCGAACGCCATGGCTTCGGCAATGGCGACGGGCGTCAACTGAATTCTGTCGGTTACATCACCCAGGGCAAAGATGTTCGGCACCGATGTCCGGAACTCATGGTCAACAATAATGGCGCCGTTGTCACGGCAGTGAACATCCACATGCTCCAGCCCAAGGTCCTGCACCGCAGGCTCACGCCCGGTGGCGTAAAGTACGCAATCGGTCTCCAGCGTGGTGCCATCGGCAAAATGAACCAGCAGGCTGCCGTCGGCCTGCTTATCGATGGATTTCACATTGGAATTGAAGTGCAGATGAATTCCTTTTTTTGGTAACTCCTCAGCAACCGTAGTGCGCACATCATCATCGAAACCGCGCAGAAACATCGGCCCCCGGTAGGACAGATGGCTCTCTGCGCCCAGACCGGCAAATATCCCCGCAAATTCCACCGCTATATAGCCGCCACCCACTACCAGTACCCGCGCAGGCATTGACGTAAGGTGAAACGCCTCGTTGGAGGTAATGACATGCTCGTTACCTGGAAAATGAGGAACCACAGGCCAGCCGCCCGTCGCGATCAGAGTCTTTTCGGTCGAGATGACCCGGTCCCTGACGACAATATGATGGGCATCCTGAATCCGCGCCCTGCCCTCAAAATGAGTTACCCCCGCGTTATCCAGCAAACCTTTGTAAATACCATTGAGCCGCAGGATCTCCTTGTCTTTGTTGGCAATCAGGGTCGCCCAGTCAAAATCCGGTTCAGCCTTACCCCAGCCAAAACCCTGTGCATTTTCAAAATCTTCAGAATAGTGTGAGGCATAGACCAGCAACTTTTTTGGCACACAACCCACGTTAACGCAGGTGCCACCCATGAACTTGTCTTCAGCGGTCGCGACCCGTGCGCCATAAGCGGCACTCATTCGCGCAGCCCGGACTCCCCCGGACCCCACACCGATGACGAACAAGTCAAAATCGTACTCCGACATTTACCTCTACTCCTGACAGATGATCTGTATACTTGAGCGGTGAAGTTCACCGACCAGATGAATGTTGCTGAAACCCTTTGAACCCTGTGTACCGGACTGGCAGGTCGATGCAGACATTACGCACCGCTCCGGCAGCCTGACACTGCGCTTTCTGACCAGCGGCCCCATAGCCCAACTAAAGCGTGCACCACAGGCCCCGGTCCCGGAGCGACAGGATGAGCTTTGGCGTTCTACCTGCTATGAGATCTTTCTCAGCCGAGCAGGCCGGGAAGACTACTGGGAATTCAACCTGGCCCCTTCCGGACACTGGGCAAGTTATCAGTTTTCCGGCTACCGTACCGGGCAAATGAACTCGAACGCTCTGACGCTTGCGGCTTTCAGCAGCGCCACCAGCGAAGACTCAATGCTGCTGACCGCAGAAGTCCTCATTGAACCAGCACTGGAAGCACGCATGCCCCTGCAGCTCGGCATAACCGCCGTTCTCGAAGACACAAGCCATGCAATACAATACTATGCGCTGGTCCATGCTGATTCCAGACCGGACTTCCACGCAAAAACAACTCACACAAAACTACTAGATTGGGACAGCCCGTGAAATTTCAATTTGGCCTGGATGTTGTTCTGAACGACGCGGACCGCCTGCAGCGGCTGCGCTCTGCCCGCACTGCCCTGGTGGCACACCCTGCCTCTGTTACCCACGACCTGAGACACAGCCTGGATGCACTGATGCAGGCGGGTTGTCAGATTGTCAGGGCTTTCGGGCCTCAGCATGGCATGCGTGGTGACAAGCAGGACAATATGATTGAGTCTGAGGATTATCTCGACCCGCTTCACCAGATTCCTGTGGTCAGCCTGTATGGCGAGCATCGACGACCAACAAACGCCATGCTGGAAGACGTGGACATCGTGCTGTTTGATCTGCAGGACGTCGGGTGCCGCATCTATACCTACATCACGACCCTGCGTTACTTTCTGGAAGCCTGCGGTGAAACCGGCACCGAATTATGGGTGCTGGACCGGCCCAATCCAGCTGGCCGAGCCCTGGATGGTCTGGCGCTCGAAGCGGGTCAGGAAAGTTTTGTGGGTTGTGCCCCCATACCCACCCGCCATGGTCTCACCGTCGGCGAACTTGCCAGCTGGATGCAACAGCATTTTGATCTGACACTGTCACTGCATGTCGTTCCCATGTCAGGTTATGAAATCGATGCTGCCCCGGGTTATGGCTGGCCGGTATTTCAGCAACCCTGGATCAATCCCAGCCCCAACGCCGCCAGCCTGAACATGACCCGTTGCTTTCCGGGTTCAGTCCTGCTGGAAGGCACCACCCTGTCTGAAGGTCGTGGCACGACGATACCACTGGAAGTTATAGGGGCGCCGGACTTCCCCGCCCAGGAGGTACTCCAGAATCTTGCCGCTCAGCGACCTGACTGGCTGGCAGGTGTCCACATCAGGCCCTGCTTCTATTCGCCTACTTTTCATAAGCATCAGGGTCAGTTGTGCACAGGTCTGCAGGTGCATACCGATTTCAGTGATTACGACGCCAGCGCTTTTAAACCCTTCAGGCTTTATGCCGGGTTGCTCAAGTCCCTGCGTCAGCTGGTACCACAGTACGACATCTGGCGTTATCACGAATATGAGTACGAGTTCGACCGGATTCCTGTGGACGTGATCAACGGGGGCGATTCCCTGCGCCTGTGGGTTGATGATCCCGATGCCAGCATGGACCTGCTGGAGCAACGGATTCAACTGGACCTGGAGCAATGGCAGACGCAAATACGGTCGCTGCAGCTGTACTGAAAAGCCTTGCCTTGCCGGCTCAGCAATCAGGGTCCGCTATCAATAAAATTTTGTCATAACGGCGATAACCGGAATTTCGCTTTCGAACCCCGTGATAGAATGCGCGCTTCGAAAACTGGCAGTGGAATCCACCATGACAAACGCATACAAGATCGCCATCCTCGCCGGCGACGCCATTGGTCCTGAAATCATGGCGCAGGCGGTTCGGGTATTTGATGTTCTGCAACAACACCGGGACGTTCAGTTCGAACTGATTGAGGCACCTTTCGGCGCTTCAGCCTATTTTGAACATGGCAAGGCTTTCCCGGAGCAAACAAAAACAATCTGCGATCAGGCTGACGCTATCCTGAAGGGACCTGTGGGTCTCAGTCATGAGGAATCCAAAAAGATACCAGTGGAAGAACAGGCAGAGCGCGGCGCTATTTTGCCCTTGCGGGCCCGCTACAACACTTTTGCTAACTTCCGACCCATTTATCTCAGCAAGGACATGGCGCATTTTTCGCCTTTGAAGGCTGACATCATCAGAGACGGCATCGACATTCTGTTGATTCGTGAACTTGTCGGTGGCTTGTATTTCGGCGAGAAAGAACGTGGCGTCAACGAATCAGGCAAACGCTACGTCAAGGAAGTCCTGGAATATGACGAGGACCAGATCCGTCAGGTGCTGGTCGTCGCTTTTGAGCAGGCGCGACTGCGTAAGAAGAAACTGCACAACATTCACAAAAGCAACGTGCTGATGTCCAGTGTGTTCTGGAACGAGATCCTGGATGAAGTACATCAGGACTATCAGGATGTAGAAGTAGTACACCTGCTGGTTGATGCTGCTGCCACTGCCCTGTGTCTGAATCCTGGCCAGTTCGATGTCATGGTGATGGAAAATATGTTCGGCGATATTCTGAGCGATCAGGGCGGCGGCATTCTGGGCAGCCTGGGCCTGATGCCCAGTGCCTGTATGGGTCCGGAGAAAGCCTATTACGAACCCTCCCACGGCAGCGCACCGGACATCGCCGGGAAAAACATTGCCAACCCATACTCAATGATTGGCTCAGTCGCCATGATGCTGGAAATGAGCTTTGGCATGAATGAAGAATCGCGCGCGGTGTGGAACGCAATGAAGAGTGTCTTTGAGGCGGGTTGCTCTACTGCCGACCTGTCATCGCCGGATGCAGGCACTCAGATCGTTTCGACCGTTGAGTTCGGCGATATGGTGATGACAAAACTGGGCGAGTTGCTGGCGAATTAATTCGGTGACGGATCGGGGGCTGAGGCGCTTTGTGGGCTGAGGCTCTTTATCCGCTGAAGGCTCTTTATACGCTGAGGGCTCTTTATACGCTGAGGGCTCTTTAT
>JAGRIO010000276.1 GCA_020443225.1 Pseudomonadales bacterium | reverse complement strand
GAGCTTACTGCGCTGCGCAGGATATCCGCGGAAATCGGCGCGATCACCAGTTTTACGGGACTGGTCCGTGATATCAACGATGATGATGCAGTCAGTTCGCTGTTTCTGGAACACTACCCAGGCATGACAGAAAAGCAGATTGGTCTGATCGTCGCCGAAGCTAGCCAGCGCTGGCAGGTCATTGGTGCGACGGTGATTCACCGTGTGGGGCTGCTAACCCCGGGTGACGAAATTGTGTTTGTTGCGGTTGCCAGTCGTCATCGTGGTGATGCCTTTGATGCAGCGGAGTTCATCATGGACTATCTCAAGACCCGTGCCACTTTCTGGAAGAAGGAACAAACTCAGGAGGGTGATCGCTGGCTGACCACCCGTGAATCAGATGTCGAGGCTGCTGCTGAGTGGCAGTTACCTGACGGGCAGGTTGACCTCTGAGAGCTTGCTGGAACCAACAGGCAGACCTTCTGTGGACCAGGGACCAATGGCGTAACGAAACAGGCGTAAGGTCGGGAAACCGGTCGCAGCCGTCATCCTGCGAACCTGACGGTTCCTGCCTTCTGTTATGGTGATAGCGACCCAGCTGTCCGGAATATTTGCCCGGTATCTGACTGGCGGGGTGCGGGCCGGTAATCCGGGATAAGGAATCCTGCGAACCTGTGCAGGCCTGGTTTTACCATCTTTGAGTGTGACTCCCCGGCGCAGCTCCATCAGTGCGGCTTCGGTAATCTCACCTTCTACCTGCACCCAATAGGTCTTGGGCAGTTTGAAAGTGGGGCTGGCAATTCTGGCCTGCAACTTGCCATCATTTGTCAGCAGCAACAGACCTTCAGAGTCATGATCCAGTCTGCCCGCCGGGTAGAACCCTTTTTCATGGATATAGGTGCCGAGCGTGACTTTGTCACCGCTGGCGCTGAACTGAGATATGACACCGTAAGGTTTATTGAACAGGATCAGAGCTGCCAACGTGCTTCCATCGCGGGTGAAAGCCGCAGAATAGCAAAATTGTTGCTATTCGCGGGGATCAGTTGGGGCGGGTTCGGTATCGGTCTCGGTGGGGCGAATATTGACAGCGTGGCTGCCCTTGGGCCCGTCCACCAGGTCAAAGGTGACCAGCTGGCCGGCTTTCAGGGTTTTGTAACCCTCCATGACGATTGATGAGTAGTGGGCAAAATAGTCCTCGCCATCACCGTCAGGTAAGATGAATCCATAGCCCTTGGCATTATTGAACCACTTTACTCGGCCTGTGGGCATAACTGCGTTCCTCGCATTTTGTGTCACATTGATGCCAGCTCCCGGCACCTGATTCAGCATCCAGCTTCAGGTACTGCAATTCGCGATCCGTTGCGAATGGGCGTCAGCTCGGCGTTTACTTTATTTTGTCCCGACCAGACCCGTCAAGAGGATGAAACTTGAATAATGCGTGGTAAGCTCCATATCACATGGGTGGCCGAAACTGCAGACAGGGTTTCAATCTCCCTACATCTGACCGGTTTTTTCAAACCGGTTTTTCTGTTGGAATGTGTTACAGCTAAAAAGTAACCGTGCAGGATTAAAGTCAGGCGGGTTAGAGGTTTGATGATCAGGGTTCGAAATCTTCAGCTAGAATTAGAAGGTAGTCAGGAAAGCATGATCGGGTTACTGCCGGTCAGGTGCAGTGATGACAATGAGTCAGACCGGGGTAACAGAGGTCTGGATACGGTAGTCGAGCGCGTCAGACCAGCGCTGAAACGCCCACCCATGTACAAGGTGGTGCTGCTGAACGACGACTATACGCCAATGGAATTTGTCGTCGAAGTACTACAGATTTTTTTTGGTATGAACCGCGAAAAAGCAACGCAAATCATGCTGGCTGTTCATACAACGGGTAAGGGAACCTGTGGGATTTATACGCGGGACATCGCGGAAACAAAATCTGCCCAGGTTAACCAGTATGCCCAGGACAATCATCACCCGCTGGTATCAGATATCGAAGCGGTCGAAGACGATGATGAATAGATTTCGGTGAGTTCGCTCATCATGGTGGTAACAATCCGTGCATAACGGAATTGATTTCGGGAAAAAGTAGATGCTGAGTACAGATCTGGAAGTAACACTTAATCTTGCTTTCAAGGATGCCAGAGCCAAGCGACATGAGCTGATGTCGGTCGAGCACTTGTTGCTGGCACTGCTGGACAATGCCGTGGCGGCGGACGTTCTGCGGGCCTGCGGCGCTGATATCGAAAAGCTTCGTAAGGAGCTGGAGGAGTTTCTGGATGCCACCACACCATTGATTCCAAAGAATGAGACAGACCGTGAAACCCAGCCAACCCTGGGCTTCCAGCGGGTCCTGCAACGCGCGGTATTCCACGTTCAGTCCTCCGGCCGCAAGGAAGTGACAGGCGGAAGCGTGCTGGTGGCTATCTTCAGCGAGCAGGAAAGCCACGCTGTCTACATCCTGAAGCAACAGGATATCAACCGGATCGATGTGGTGAATTACATTGCTCATGGCACCCCTAAGGTGACTAACCATGAAGAACCGGAGGGTCTCGAGAATGCAGAAATGGATGCCAGCGGCGAGGAAAAGGCGCCAAGCCCACTGGAGCAATATGCTACCAACCTCAATGAACAGGCGCGAAAAGGACTGATCGACCCGCTGGTCGGTCGTCAGGAAGAGGTAGAGCGGGTTATCCAGATTCTGTCACGAAGGCGCAAGAATAATCCTCTGCTGGTCGGTGAATCCGGTGTGGGTAAGACCGCGATTGCTGAAGGTCTGGCAAAAATGATTGTTGATGGTCAGGTGCCGGAAGTGATCTCTGAAAGTACTGTCTACTCTCTGGACCTGGGGGCATTGCTGGCGGGTACCAAATACCGGGGTGATTTTGAGAAACGCCTGAAAAATCTGCTGGGGGAACTGACCCGGCATAAGCACAACATTCTCTTTATCGATGAAATTCATACCATTATTGGTGCCGGGGCTGCCTCTGGCGGGGTCATGGACGCGTCGAACCTGCTGAAACCGCTGCTGGCTTCCGGGGATATTCGCTGCATGGGCTCAACGACCTATCAGGAATATCGGGGAATATTCGATAAAGACCGGGCACTATCCCGTCGTTTCCAGAAGATTGATGTGGTTGAACCGAGTGTCGAAGACACCTATCAGATTCTGAAGGGGCTGAAATCGCGCTTTGAGGAACATCACCATCTGAAATATACCGATAAGTCCCTGCGGGTCGCTGCAGAGCTGGCTGACCGCTACATCAATGACCGGTTTATGCCAGACAAGGCAATCGACGTGATCGATGAAGTCGGAGCGTTCCAGCAGTTACAACCAGTTGGCAAGCGCAAGAAGCAGATCAGCGTCGCTGATGTGGAGAAAATGGTCGCCAAGATTGCCCGCATTCCGCCAAATACGGTTTCAACTTCGGATAAAGAAGCGCTTCGGGATCTGGAAACCAATCTCAAGATGGTCATTTTTGGCCAGGATGAAGCGATTAATACGCTCTCCAGTGCCATCAAGCTCTCCAGAGCCGGATTAAAAGACGATAGCAAACCTATTGGTTCTTTCCTGTTCGCAGGTCCGACCGGAGTTGGTAAGACAGAGGTCTGTCGCCAGCTGGCCTCTATTCTGGGTATTGAACTGGTGCGTTTTGACATGTCTGAGTACATGGAACGTCATACCGTATCCCGTCTCATTGGCGCACCGCCGGGCTACGTCGGATATGATCAGGGTGGTCTGCTGACTGAAGAAATCACGAAGCACCCACACTGTGTGCTGCTGCTGGATGAAATCGAAAAGGCCCATCCGGAAGTTTTCAACCTGCTGCTGCAGGTGATGGACCACGGAACACTGACCGATAACAATGGCCGGGCTGCCGATTTCCGTAACGTGATCATCATTATGACCACCAATGCGGGTGCTCAGGAGATGGGTCGGGCGTCTATTGGTTTCAGCCAGCAGGATCACTCCTCTGACGGTATGGAAGCGCTGAAGAAAATGTTTACGCCGGAATTCCGTAACCGGCTTGACGCTATTATCCAGTTTGACTCACTGTCACCGGAAGTCATTAAAACGGTGGTGGACAAGTTCCTGGTGGAAATTCAGGTTCAGCTGGACAGCAAAAAAGTGGTGTTGGAAATCTCCGAGGAAGCCCGGGAATGGCTGGCCATTCATGGTTATGACCCCGCTATGGGTGCGAGACCCATGCAACGTCTGATTCAGACCAAGATCAAGAAAGAACTGGCGGAAGACATTCTGTTCGGCAAACTGTCGAATAACGGGGGTGTGGTCCATGTGCTGGTAAAAGACGACGATCTGTATCTGGAAATTGAAGAACCGGTTTCGGCCTGACGGGCTGCAGCAGACCTCAGGACAGACTGAAGCAGGAAGAACCTGTTGCCAGCGATGGCAACAGGTTTTTTTTGCACATCGCGCCCAGAATTTGCCACGACATCGACACAGGCACCAGCCATCACTGCACGGGTCGCTACCGGCCTGCAGGGTGCAAAGATAGGTATGGTTGCCTGATAGTTGGGCAATTAATGCCGGGAATCTGGTCTGTGGGACCAGTGCATCAGAAGGGGTGTGAGGTACCTGATTCTGGTGTTCGACCTGATGGGTCGCTTATTCCCTGAAGGTAATACGACCCTTGGTCAGATCGTATGGAGTCAGTTCGACTTTAACAGTATCGCCGGTCAGAATTTTGATGTAGTTCTTTCTCATCTTGCCTGATATGTGGGCGATAATTTCGTGCCCGTTTTCCAGTTCAACCTTGAACATGGTGTTGGGCAGCGTATCGATGACCGTACCGGTCATCTGAATCTGGTCTTCTTTTGCCATTCAATTCCTCAAAACTGAAGCGATTTTTGAAAGGCGGCCATTGTGCCCGAAAACCTGTGTTATGGCAAAGCAGCTTTTCATCACAATTCCTGCAGCAAATGCCATTTTCCCTGCTGATAGATCTCAAGAGGTTGATACTCTGATTTGTAGGCCATTTTACGGCACTCACTGATCCAGTAACCCAGATAGACATATGGCGCTTCAAGGCGGGCGGCGGTCTGAATCTGCAGCAGAACCGCCAGTGTTCCGAGACTGCGTTTGCTCAGCGCAGGCTCAAAAAAGGTATAGATTGCCGATAAACCGTCCAGCAGTAAATCGACCGCCGCGACAGCTACTAATTGCTGCCCCAGCCGCAACTCCAGGAAGTGACACTCAGGGCGACTGGTGATAAACATGGATTCAAATTGTTCCGGGTCAGCCGGGTACATATCCCCATCCTGATGCCGTTGAGCAATATAACCTTCAAACAGCCGGTAATATTCTTCGCTGTAGAC
>JAGRIO010000275.1 GCA_020443225.1 Pseudomonadales bacterium | reverse complement strand
TTCCCACCAGCAGGCTGGTTGTGCTGGTGTACAGACTACGTAGCTGATCTGTTGGTAGCGTGAAGGGTGGTGATGCCGCTGAGTGATAATGTGCGGCCAGTGTCAGATCCGGGTTCAGGCGCAGCAGACCCTCCCGGGTTGCCAGCCATATGCATCCGTCCAGGGTCTCGGTGATATTCCAGATATGCCGGGCAGGCAGGGCCAGAGTACGAAAGTCGTCAGTTTCTGGTTGATAAAGGCTCAGCCCCCCACCGTCCAGACCCGCAAGGAGCCTGCCGCGACTGTCACTGTAAGTCAGCCGGACCCGGTTGCCGGGCAGCGCACCAGGTTGCGCAGTATCGGGTTGATAACGCCGGAAGTTTCCGGTCAGAGGATCGAATCGGTTAAGTCCGGCAGAATCTGTTGCAATCCACAGCTTGCCCTGCTGATTACGGTGGATATGACGGATTGTTTCACCAGAAATCGTCGTTTCATCATCAGGATCGTAGCGGAAAACGGTAAACTGATGTCCGTCAAAACGGTTCAGACCGTTCTGAGTACCAAGCCAGATAAAGCCTTTATCGTCCTGAGCAATGCTGTACACGTAGGACTGTGAAAGACCCTGTTCGGCTGAGAGGTGATGGAAACGGACGTTTTGCCGGGATTCTGCACAGATTGGGTAACCCGCTATGAGCAGCAGGAGAAATCGAGCAAGTTGCTTCTGCCTGAATCCATTCAAAACAGATTTCACGTGTGCCTCTGATACAGACAAACAATCCGGCGCTTGTCAGTGCGCCGGATCAACACTACTTTTGCGATCGACAGATGTTTGCGAACGACAGATGTTTGCGAACGACAGACTCCGTCAGAAGGTATAGTTCGCGCCCAGCATCAGCGAACGACCGGCTGATGCATAACCATACACTTCTTCATAGTCAGTGTCTGTGAGATTTAGCCCACGAAGCGACAGTTGCAGTGCCGGACTGACGTCATAGCGCAGATTTATATCCAGGGTCAGATAGCTGTCGAGTCTGACTTTCTGAAAGTAGGGCGCAAACGGTGGGAAGTAGTCGTCGGTTTGCTGGCCCGTGTAGTTCAGCCCTGCGCTCAGTTGCACCGCTGACCAGTGCCGGGAGGCGCGCAGGCTGCCACTGTGCCTTGGTCGGCGAACCTCCGCGACGGCCTGGTCCTGTTCGCTGGCATCCAGATAGGTGTAATTCAGTTCCAGCAGTGTGCCGTCCAGAATCTGCCAGCTCAGGTCCAGTTCCGCCCCGCGCCGGTGTGACTGTTCCCGTTGATTGATCGCCGTAAAACCACCGGTATTGGGGTCAAATGAAAAACCATTGATCTCATCATCGAGCCGGCTGCGGAAGTGATTCACCATAAAGGTCAGTGATTCACCGAAGGTTCCGTAGAGGCCGATCTCAGCGGACAGGGAAACCTCCGGCGCCAGATCCGGGTTGCCGACGAAGCTGTCATAGTAACCGAACCTTTCGGTAAAGCCGGGGTTCTTAACGGCTTTGCCAAACGAACCGTAAACGCTGAGACCAGTGAGCCACTGCCATCTGGCCGTGGTGCGCCAGCTGGTCGCATTGTCGAAATGGCTGTTGTTTTCCTGCCGCACGCTGAGGCTGTAGTCGAAATCAGTGGCATTGTAGCGATACTCCAGCGCGGCGCTTGCAGTGTGGGCATCCAGCGACTTGTTGGGGTTGCCAAAGAATGATGCCGTACCGCGTTGCTGATAATGTTCGGTTTCGCGCTCCAGCAAGCCGCTGAGTGTATGGCCGTTAAGTTGCCAGTCAGTCTGCCATGCGATTCGCTGTTTCTCCCCGCGGGTGATATCCAGGTCCGGATTACCGTTGTCGGTTTCATTGTCTGTATTCAGGCGAGTGAGGCTCAGACGGTGGTTCAGGGTATCGCTCTGCTGCCAGTCCAGATGCAGCCCTGCCAGTCGTTGTTCATTGTTAGCACTGTAGTCCGTGTCGGTTGGCAATCCGTCGATCAGAAAATCGGTGCCGTCAAAATCTGTTTCGCTGTCGGTGGCGCGGTACTGCATAGCGACCTGCAGGCTGTCGGCCAGAGCATATCCTGCTCTCACCTGCAGCAGCTTGTTCCGGAATCCATCGTCTTCTGAACCACGCCGGGAGATGTTGGTGCCATCGGTGCTGAATCCCTCGCCAACCAGTGACAGCGTCAGCTGTTCGTGGCTGTACTGCCAGTCTGCGCTGAGTTGACGGTGGCCAGAGCTGCCGGTCTCTGCGCTCGCACTCACCCGGTGGCCCTGAGTATCTGGGGTGGCAGTGATGATGTTGATGACACCTGCCATGGCATCACTGCCCCATATAGCGCTCTGGGCACCGCGAACGATCTCGATTCTGTCTACCTGGGCAGTGGTCAGGCTGGCGAAATTGAACTCGCCTCCCTGAGACGGATCGTTGACTTCCATCCCATCGATGAGCACCAAAACCTGATTGGCCTCAGCACCCCGCATCCGAACCTGGGTAATAGTGCCGCGACCACCTTGCTGGCTGACGGCGATACCGGCTACCTCTCGCAGCAGGTCCGCGATGTGGACATAACCGCGGCTGGTGATCTGATCGTGACTGATTATCGTAACTGCGCTGCCGGTATCGTCGATGGAGACCGGAGTACGGGAAGCTGTAACTGTGACTACTTCCATACTGTTGTCAGCATGAAGGTCGGCAGAGTCGGCGTAAAGTTGGGCAGATAACAGGGACAGCAAAGCTGCCGGAATGATGGTGTGATGTTTCATGGTTCCTCCGCACTCTCACCCGAGTGGCTGGTTCGGGCGGCAGGAGGGAGTGCAGGGCACCCGCAATTCGCCCGCCGCGATTTGTCAGAAAAAGCAGCAGGCCGGTCTCCGGACTCACGAGCGAGAAAGATTTCAGCGGTTGGTCGGCAAGAACTGGCCAGCGGCGTTAGTGGCCGGCGGCAGGCAGTGATGTCGGACGCTGAAACTGACTCTGGTACTCCGGCCTTCCCATATCGAAAGATACAGTGGCATGTCGGGTACCTGACTCGTCTACCGTTGCGGGGGCAGTGCCAGGTTCAGACTGGCTTCCCGTTTCATCCGTTAACCGATGGTGATCGGTTGCAGGACACCTGTTACTGGTCCGGCATGATAGGGAGGGGGATCACCAGGGTCAATGGTGAAGATTTCATGCTGCTATGATTAATTTTCAGGTGTTGTCTTGACGGAAGCGTTTTATGGTCAAACCCGTTGACAACCAAGTGTGCGAAAACCGATGAATTAGCTTAGAATTCATCGGATTGTGCCGGACCCTGGCATGAGTTTTATGGGATAAGTGTATCCAAAAGATACCGAGAATAAAGATGAGACGTAACTATGACAGACGCTCCGAAGATAATTTATACGGACACAGATGAAGCACCAAGACTTGCCACTTATTCACTTTTACCGATTATCCGGTCCTTCACCGATACCGCTGGTGTCGGGGTGGAAATGTGGGATATCTCTCTGGCGGGAAGAATTCTTGCCGCCTTCCCGGAACGGCTGAAAGAAGATCAGCGAATTCCGGACTACCTTGCCGAGCTGGGCAGAATGACGCAGCATCGCGAGGCCAACATTATCAAATTGCCTAATATTTCCGCCTCAAACCCGCAGATGCATGCAGCGATCAGAGAGCTGCAGGAAAAAGGCTATGACCTCCCGGACTACCCCGAGGAAGCCCATAATGAAGAAGAAGCCGCTGTGAAAGCGCGCTACGACCGCATTAAGGGTAGCGCAGTCAACCCGGTTCTGCGGGAAGGTAACTCAGACCGGCGTGCAGCCAAAGCCGTCAAGGAATATGCACAAAAGCACCCTCACAGAATGGGTGCCTGGTCATCTGCTTCCAAAAGCCACGTCGCCCATATGACTGACGGCGACTTCTATGGCAATGAGAAGTCCATGACCATGAATGATGACGATACCCTGCGTATAGAATTCGTCGGTGCGGATGGCGTGGCGCAACAGCTGGGTAAGGACCTGAAGGTACAGGCAGGTGAAGTGGTTGACGGTACCTTTATGAGTGCTGCTGCTCTGTCAGCGTTTCTGAAAGAGGAAATCGCCGATGCCAAAGCGAAGGATGTCCTGTTTTCACTGCATCTGAAAGCCACCATGATGAAAGTGTCAGACCCCATCATGTTTGGTCATGCAGTGAAGGCTTATTACAAATCAGCGTTTGACAAGCATGCCGCGCTGTTTGAAGAGCTGCATGTTGATCCGAACAATGGTATCGGTGATGCCTATGAAAAAATCCGCTCCCTGCCGGAAGCACAGTATGAAGCGGTGAAGGCTGATCTCGACGCCTGCACCACAGAAGGTCCGGATATGGCGATGGTTAATTCCGATAAGGGAATCACCAATCTGCACGTCCCCAGTGACATCATTGTGGATGCTTCCATGCCTGCAGCCATACGTGAAAGCGGTCAGATGTGGGGCCCCGATGGTGAGCTTCATGATATGAAGGCGGTGATTCCGGATCGCTGTTATGCAGGCGTTTATCAGGCCACGATTACCGATTGCATTGCCAACGGTGCCTTTGACCCTGCGACGATGGGTTCCGTGCCGAATGTCGGCCTGATGGCGCAGAAGGCAGAAGAATATGGTTCCCATGACACAACCTTTGAAGCGCCGGGAGCGGGCGTGATCCGGGTGGTTTCATCGGCTGGCAAAACACTCATGGAACATCATGTCGAAAGCGGTGACATCTGGCGGATGTGCCGGGTCAAGGATGCACCGATTCAGGACTGGGTCAAACTCGC
Organism: Pseudomonadales bacterium; assembly: GCA_020443225.1. Classification (GTDB taxonomy): domain Bacteria; phylum Pseudomonadota; class Gammaproteobacteria; order Pseudomonadales; family Azotimanducaceae; genus UBA4582. The sequence goes on along the minus strand of JAGRIO010000275.1, from coordinate 566 downwards.
GGTGAACCGTGCCAAAGCCACCGGCTGGCCTGTCGTCTTCTGGCTTGATGAGCACCGCGCACATGATGCACAACTGATTGACAAGGTGAATCAGTACCTGCCTCAGCATGACATCAGTGGCATTGAACATCACATCATGACGCCGGAAGCCGCCACAGAATTTTCCCTGCGCCGGATTCGTGCCGGAGAGAGTACGATCTCTGTTACCGGTAACGTGCTGCGTGACTATCTGACGGACCTGTTTCCGATTCTGGAACTGGGTACCAGTGCCAAAATGCTGTCTATTGTGCCGCTGATGGCGGGTGGTGGTCTGTTTGAGACCGGCGCTGGTGGCTCGGCGCCGAAACACGTTCAGCAGTTTGAGCAGGAAGGTCATCTGCGCTGGGATTCTCTGGGAGAGTTCCTCGCGCTTGGTGCATCACTGGAGCATCTGGCGACCACCTTTGAAAACGAGCGGGCCCAGATTCTCGCGGACACGCTGAATGATGGTATTGCGCGCTTTCTGGAAGAAAACAAGTCGCCTTCCCGCAAAGTGATGGAACTGGATAACCGTGGCAGTCATTTCT
>JAGRIO010000274.1 GCA_020443225.1 Pseudomonadales bacterium | reverse complement strand
TCTGGGTACCGCCGTGAACGTACAGGCCATGGTGTTCGGGAATTTTGGCGATGATTCCGGTTCAGGGGTGGCATTTACCCGCAACCCATCAACGGGAGAGCACGAATTTTTCGGCGAGTTTCTGTTTAACGCGGCCGGAGAAGACGTGGTTGCCGGGGTCAGAACTCCGGAACCCTTACTGGCACTCAAAGAACGCCTGCCGAAAGTCTACGACGAGTTATTCGAGACTCAGCAGATGCTGGAAAAGCACTACCGTGACATGCAGGACATTGAGTTTACCGTTCAGGAAGGTCGCTTCTATATGCTGCAGACCCGCAGCGGTAAACGCACCGGCCGGGCCTCTATCAAGATAGCTGTCGATATGGTGAATGAAAACCTGATCTCCCGCAGTGAAGCCTTGCTGCGGGTATCGCCAGAGCATGTTGAAGCCTTTCTGCATCCCATGGTTGATCCGGATGCAAAGACTAATATCATCGCTCAGGGCCTGCCTGCCAGCCCCGGTGGCGCCACCGGGCAGGTCGTGTTCTCTGCAGACGAAGCGGTGGAAACGGCTGCTGAGGGTAAACAGGTCATACTGGTACGCCGGGAAACCACCCCAGAGGACATTCATGGTATGAAGGTCGCTGAGGGCATCCTGACTGAACTCGGTGGTATGACATCTCACGCCGCCGTGGTCGCCAGAGGCATGGGCGTTTGTGCTATCACGGGTTGTGGCAGTCTGTCGATTGATTACGCCAGTGGTACGGTCACGACGGCTGACGGCGTTTCCTTTAAACGTGGCGACATCATCACCCTCGATGGAAACTCTGGCGAAGTCATGCTGGGCGATATTCCCAAGACCGAAGCCAGCGACAGCGAGGATTTTCAGACCCTGCTGAACTGGGCAGACAAATATCGCCGTCTGAAAGTGCGCGCCAATGCGGAAACGCCGGAAGATGCCGCCAAGGCCCGCGAGCTGGGCGCTGAAGGCATTGGCCTGTGCCGGACTGAGCATATGTTTTTCGCAGAGGACCGCATTCCGCTGATTCGTGGCATGATTCTGGCGGACAATAAGGAAGAGCGGCAAACCTATCTCGACAAGATCCTTAAGTTCCATGAGGCAGATATGTTGTCGTTGTATCGCATCATGCACGGTCTGCCTGTCACCATCCGCCTGCTGGACCCGCCACTGCACGAGTTCCTGCCCCATACCGAGGCAGATATTGCTCATCTGGCACAGCAGATCGGTAAGTCTCCGGAAAAAATCCGCGAGGCCACGGAGCAACTCATGGAGGTGAATCCGATGCTGGGGCTGCGGGGTTGCCGGTTGTCGGTGGTCATGCCGGAAATTACTGAAATGCAGGTCAGAGCCATTATTGGGGCTGCCGCTGATGCCATCCAGGAGGGCATCCACCCAGTGCCTGAGATCATGATTCCACTGGTTATCAATGTCCGCGAAGTCCGACTTATATCCGAAATCATCGATCAGGCGGTTCACCGGGCACTGAAAGAACGCGCAACATCCGTGCGCTATAAGATTGGTACCATGATGGAGACTCCCCGCGCCTGTCTGGGCGCAGACCGGCTGGCAGCAGCGGTAGAGTTTATGAGTTTTGGCACTAATGACCTGACCCAGATGACTTATGGTTTCAGTCGCGATGATGCCGGCAAATTCATTCCCCAGTATCTGAACAAGAAGCTGATCGAATCTGACCCGTTTGTCACACTTGACCAGAGAGCTGTAGGTCGCCTGATGGAGATGGCAATTACTGATTCCCGCAGCGCCAAGGCAGGCATCAAATATGGAATTTGTGGTGAACACGGCGGTGACCCTAAATCCATTCAGTTCTGCCATGATCTGGGGCTGGACTATGTGTCCTGCAGCCCTTACCGTGTACCGGTTGCCAGAATTGCTGCGGCCCAGGCTGCGGTGCGGTCGGGGGCTCAGGCAGACTGACCGAGGCTGGCAGAGGCACGCTCTCAGAACCCGACCGGTCGGCGACTCGCCCGCCGGTCGCGAGGACTCAGATTAATAAAGGGAAGCTCTGAACTGGCCTGTCATGTTTCGGGACAAGTTGATGCCGACACCAGTCTCGACTGATTGTCACGCGGCGGCACAAACCCCGTGATCATCATGGAGCATGCGGAGAAAACGTAACTATCAGCGCTTTTAACGACCGAAGCTTTTAACAGTTAATTTATTCACAGCAATTTTTCACTATCAAAACAGGAGTAACTACCGTGGAAGTAAAAGACCATTGTGCAATCATCGTGGGCGGCGCATCTGGCATGGCTCGCGCCACTGCAGAACTGTTTGTTGAGAAAGGTGGCAAGGTCGCCATTCTTGACCTGCCAACTTCAGACGGCGAAAACGTGGCCAAATCGCTGGGCGGCTCATTCCACCCCTGTAACGTCATGGACTGGGCAGGTACAGAGAGCGCAATCAACGACGCCGTTGAGGCACTGGGTGGCAATGTTCATTTCTGCTGCAACACCGCTGGCGGCGGTCTGGCCAAAAGAACCCTGACCCGCGAAGGTCCTCACCCTCTGGAAGACTTCCAGCGGGTTATCGACCTGAACCTGATTTCTGCATTCAACATTACCCGCTTAGTCGCTGACAAGATGTCAAAAAATGAGCCTAATGAAGACGGCGAACGGGGCTGCGTGATCAACACGGCCTCAATTGCCGCGTTTGAAGGTCAGATAGGCCAGGTTGCCTATGCGGCAGCGAAAGGTGGTATTGCGGCAATGACGCTGGTGCTGGCTCGCGACCTGGGTTCCATGGGCATCAGAGCCAACACTATTGCGCCAAGTCTCTTCAGCACTGGCATCACCAAAGGCATGCCTGACGAGTTCTCACTGGCGCTGACCAAGGACGCTGCCTTCCCCAAGCGTATGGGTAAGCCGGTTGAATACGGCAAGATGGCTATCGCAATCTACGAAAACGCTATGATGACAGGTGGTACGGTACGGGTAGACGCAGGTCAGCGTTTCGCACCAAAGTAAGGCTGAATAAAACCAGGTGTTGCCGGATGACCGGCAGCACCTGTTTTCAGTACCGAATGAAGAGAAGCTGAAGTTATCAGTTCTTAGGACGCAGGTTCGCCATCATTGTGGCATTGGCTTCACCAATGCTGGAAGGATGGGTAGCATCAGTGAAATCTGTGATCTTATCCCAGGCAGCTTCCACATCTTCAGCAGTAAAGCTTTCTGACAAACCGAAGTTCACACCCTGAGTACGTTCCCAGCGCAGCTTGGCCATAAAGCCAGCACCCACTTCAAACAGACCACAGGTTTCTGTGCTGTTTTCATCGCACAGTTTAATAACCAGCGGTGTAACAAATTCGGGGCGCAACGCATCAACAATTTCCTGCGGCATCACAGTCTCTGTCAGGCGTGAACCTGCAATTGGCGCAATGGTATTCACCATGATGTTCTTACCACGACCTTCCAGTGACAGCGTTTGTGCCATACCTAACTGACCCAGCTTGGCCATGGAGTAGTTGGTCTGGCCAAAGTTACCGTAAATGCCTGCAGCCGAAGTGGTGAAGATAATCCGGCCGTAGCCCTGCTCGCGCATATGCGGCCAGGCAGCATGAGTGACCTTGTAGGCGCCTTTGACGTGCACGTCGTAGATCAGGTCCCAGTCTTCATCAGACATCTTGTGGAACGTCTTATCACGCAGAATACCGGCATTGTTAATCACAATGTCGATGCGACCAAAACTGTCCAGCGCGGTCTGAACGATTTTGTCGCCATCGGTCACGGAATTATAGTTAGCAACTGCTTCACCGCCGGCTGCCTTAATCTCTTCAACAACCACATCAGCAGCACGCTGGTCCGCGCCTTCACCAAAGGCCGAACCACCCAGATCGTTAACCACAACCTTGGCACCGCGCTTACCAAATTCCAGCGCATGGGCGCGCCCCAGGCCATTTCCTGCACCGGTCACAATCACGACGCGACCATCAAATCGAATATCAGACATGTATTTCCTCCTTCAATAATAAACTTTCCAGACTGGCCAGAGTTACCAGTAAGCCAGCCCGCTTAAATCGGATGGCACACCTTACCTTCGCTTTGGCATTTGGTCTACCCTGCTGATTCCGGTCCCTCCCAGCCTGCGACTAACAGTTGATCCAACCGCTCATCTGGGCTAGTTTCGATGCTTGCAGACACGGCGCACCAGGTTCATCGGTATGCCCGCAAGCTGCTTTCCGGCACGGAAACCCAAAGGAGCCAGACTATGGCCAGAATAAAATTATGTGAGGATCACGAGCTGACGCCCGCCACGCTGAAGACTGCTCAGCAAATGGAGGCTGCTGGCGCAGATACTTCAACTTTGCGCGGGCTGGCCAATCGCCAGGACATGTTCGACAGTTACTTCCAGTTTTATGTCCCGGCCCGAAAGGGCACCACCATTGATGAAGCGCTGATAGAACTGGTGCGTCTGAAGATCGCCCGCCATAACAACTGCTTCACCTGACTCAATGCACGGCTTCTGCAGGGTGCAGAACACGACCTTACTGAAGAGAAAATCTCTCAGCTCGATCAGGAAACTAATGATTTCACTGATCAGGAACGCATGGCGCTTGAATATGCCGATCGCATGGCGCTGGACCACCACAATATTGACGACGACTTCTTTGATCGCCTTCGGAAACACTTTGATGACGCACAGATACTGGAGCTGGGCATGATGATCGGGCAGTTCATCGGGTTCGGCCGCCTGTTAATGGTACTGGATCTGGAGCCCAGGTTTTGCAGCATTGACGGCGAAGGTGATCTGTAGATGACGGACAGACTGAAAGATAAGGTTGCGATTATTACCGGCGGCGCAAGTGGTATGGGGCTGGATACGGTCCATCGCTTTCTCGCTGAGGGTGCATCAGTGGTGATCGCAGACTTCAATACCACAACCGGCCTTGCTGCACTGGAAGCTGCCCGGTCCGCAGGCTATAGCAAGCACTGCAGTTTTATCCGCACGGACGTTGCCAGTGAGGCCGATATCATCGCGATGTTTGATCATGCCTTTGATCGTTTCGGCAGCATTGATATCGTCTTCAATAATGCCGGTGTCGGCGGTGCTATTGGTCCGATGACGGAAACCACTACGGAAGACTGGGATTATACCTTTGACGTGCTCGCCAAGGGCGTGTTCCTGGGCATGAAGCACGGCGCAAAACGCCTGCAGGCTCAGGGTCGTGGTGGCAGTATCATCAATACCGCTTCTATCGCTGGTTTAAGTGGGGATGCTGGCCCACTGGTCTACTCTGCCGCCAAGGCTGCGGTTATCAGTCTGACCCGATCTGCCGCAGTCGAACTTGCTGCCGACAACATCCGGGTTAATGCCATTTGCCC
>JAGRIO010000273.1 GCA_020443225.1 Pseudomonadales bacterium | reverse complement strand
GGGTGCCAGGGTGCTCCCATTCCCAACTGGCCAGACCAGAGACCGAAAGCGACACAAGCCACCAGCGCCAGAGCCAGCCCGACTCGAAGTAATAACAGGCTGCTGGTCCGTCCATTACCTCGACCCTGATCCACCAGCAGGGTGAACAACGCTCTGCCGAGTACGGCAATGTTAGCGAACAGCAGGATGACGATAATGACTTTTAAAACCATGGTGGTGAACCGTTGGTGACTGAAATCCGATTATACAGTCGGGAACTGTGATGACTATCAAACTGAACTGGAAACTTACGGCTTTCTCAGTGTTTTTCTTACTGGTGTTCCTGCGCCTCGGCTTCTGGCAACTGAACCGGGCAGTGGAAAAAGAAGAACTGGAACAGCGTGAGGCAACTATTGCACAGGAGGTCTGGCTTCAGGACAGACTATTCAGCTCAACCCAACCGGATATGGGTACCAGAGTCCGTCTGCAGGGTGAGTATCTGGCAGCGCCTGAGTTCTATCTCGATAATGTCGTGTTGCAGGGTAAACCCGGCTTTGAAGTGCTTAATGTTTTTCGGGAGGCGGTAACAGGGCAACATCTGCTTATCGATCGCGGTTTCGTTCCCATGATGGGGGACAGAAGTGTAAAACCGGTACCTCCACCTCTGAGCAGCCCGGCACTGGTCAATGGTAAGGTTTATGTGTTTGAAAAACGTGCCAGTTTCCGGCCGGAGGAACTGATTGACCCCCTTGGCATCGTACAGACTGCTGACCCACAGGTACTGGAAGGTTTATTACCTCAACCGCTGTATCCGTTTCTTGTCAGACTGGAAGAGAATGACGAAAATGCGCTGCCCAGAAAATGGCAAACCAGCAATATGTCTCCGCAGAAGCACCGGGGTTATGCACTGCAGTGGTTTACCATGGCTCTGGCGGTGATTGCCGCGTTTGGCTACTTTACCTACAAAACCAATCAACCGAATGAAACGCAAGCAGATCAGGAGTAAAGGTGAATCAACAGAACAAGACCATCGATCCGGTACAACTGAAGAAAAACCGGCAAAAAATAGTACTGATATTCAGTATCGGAATAGTGCCGATGATTATCGCCTACCTGCTTTTCTATCTGATGCCAGGATTTGCGCCACAGTCGACCACGAACGAAGGCCATCTGATCATGCCGCCTTTGCAAATTGCCGATTATGAACCCCTCAATCAGGACATTATTCCATTAGGTCGCTGGTTGATGATTATCCCCGTCGGGGCAAACTGCGATGCGGCGTGTGAAGATATTCTCTATCTGACACGCCAGACAAATATCGCGTTGGGCAAGGAGCAGCCCAGGGTCAAGCGTCTGGCACTGGTCGGTGCCAGCGCTGAAACGGGTGTGCTTGATGGTGTACTGGAAGAACATCCCAATCTTGATATTCGCCACTACGCTGATCGTGATCTGCTGAATGAGTTCCGCGCAAAGGCCGGTGCTGATGAAGAATTGGTTGTATTTCTGATGGACCCAAACGGTAACATCATGATGGCATATACACATGAAGAGCTGGGTAAACCCATGCTGAAAGATCTGAGACACCTGCTCAAACTCTCAAACATCGGCTAAATCCACAGAAAATTCGGGGATACAAGCGTGGGGTTTTTAACTGAAAATACTGAAAAATTTGGGTAAGATGCTCCACCCAATTCACCGCATTAATCAACAACGTGACTGAAACCAGCACCTTAGCGACCAAAGACACTGCCGGCTGGCGTGATTATCTGGAAATGTGTAAACCCAGAGTAGTACTACTGATGCTGCTCTGTTCCATGGTAGGCATGTTTCTGGCCACACCCGGTATGGTTCCATGGGATATCCTGATATTTGGTAACCTGGGCATAGCGCTGGTTGCCGGATCTGCTGCTGCACTCAATCACCTGATGGATTCCAGAATTGATGCGGATATGGCGCGAACCAGAAACCGGCCCATGGCTCAGGGCAGGGTCACCCAGACGCAGGGCGCAGTATTTGTGGCTGCAACAGGAGTTCTGGGGACGCTTATTCTGGCGGTGTTGATCAACCCGCTGACCGCATGGCTGAATATTGCCTCCTGGATTGGCTATGGCGTGATCTATACGGTCTACCTGAAAAGAGCGACCCCACAGAACATCGTCATTGGTGGTTTGTTCGGTGCAGCCCCTCCGCTATTTGGCTGGACTGCGGTAACCAACAGCATCGATCCTGGTGGATTACTGCTGGTGCTGATCATCTTTGCGTGGACCCCACCGCACTTCTGGGCACTGGCTATCGATCGCAAAAAAGAATACGAGAAAGTCGATATTCCTATGTTGCCGGTGACTCATGGTGTGGAGTACACCAAACTGCACATCCTGCTCTATACCATCATTATGATTCTGGTCACGATCCTGCCGTTTCTGATTGGTATGAGCAATATCCTTTACCTCGCTTCGGCACTGATTCTTGGTGGTATCTTTCTGTACTGGAGCCTCGTACTGCTCAAGGGAGATAACCGCAAAGCGCCAATGGAAACCTTCAGATACTCGATTGTCTATCTGATGTTGCTGTTTCTCGCGCTGCTGCTGGATCACTATCTGTTTCCTGTGGACTATCTACCTATACATAAGGTTTGAATATGACAGAAGGCGTACGGAATACGCTGGTTGGTATCGCTGCGTTCATCTCGTTGGTACTGGGCTTGTTTTTCTACAATTTCCTGACTCCCCGTGAGTTAAGTGACGAGCAGTACCAGCAACTGGGTTACTACAAATATCCTCAGGCCCGTGATATCAAACCTTTCCGGTTACTGGATCAGGATGGCAACACTGCCAGTCTTAATGACCTTAAAGGTAAAACCTCTTTACTGTTCTTTGGCTTTACCTACTGTCCGGACATTTGTCCGACCACCCTGGGCGTCATCAACAGAGCTGTGCAGAAACTACAAAATCCGCCCCAGGTGGTGCTGGTCAGTGTCGACCCGGAACGAGATACACCAGCGCAACTTAAACAATATTTGTCTGGCTTCAACGACGACTTCATCGGCTTCACCGGCACCTTCGATGACATCGTTGGGCTGGCCACCAATGTCAATATCGCATTTGGTAAAGTTCCGGGCACCGAACCAGGAACCTATACGGTTGACCACAGTGCCAGCATTGTGGTGGTAGATACGGCCGGGAAATATGCTGGTTTCATCAAAGCCCCACATGATGAGCAGAACATCATCCGTATCGTTGAAGCCATCAGTCAGGCAAGTCGTTAGACTCTCAGTTCCGCTGACATTGACTTCATTACCTGAAGGAGCGTAATAAAAGTTATTGCCCTTTCACGGTACATAAATCAAAGCTGATCACGTAGACTTCTCGCTAAGTAAGCAGCCACTTTTCGTTTATGCCCTCAGGGAACGAGCTGTCAGAGACTTATCTGAGTGTCCGTCAGCAAACAGTCAGTATTACCTCACTGCTGGAAAATGAAGATTTTCAGATCCAGCCCATGGTGGATGCCAGTCCTCCGAAATGGCATCTGGCCCACGTTAGCTGGTTTTTTGAGACCTTTCTGCTCAAGCCTTACCTTAAGGGTTATCAGCCCTTTCATCTGCTGTTTGAAACTTTGTTTAACTCCTATTACAACGGTGTGGGTGAGCAGTTCCCGCGACACTTAAGGGGTACGCTTTCCCGGCCAACGGTGAGCGAGGTCATGGACTACAGGGCGCGAATCGATGAGTCCATGCTGAAACTGCTGGCTCATGAACCAGAGGACGAGATGCTGCAGCGGGTTGTACTTGGTCTACATCATGAACAACAGCATCAGGAATTGTTATATACCGATATCAAGTACAACCTGGGCCACAATCCCCTCTACCCGGCTTATCGCCAGCCGGAGACCCAGATGACAGGGTCCAATGCAGCTGGCGAATCAATGAGATTTCTGAGTGTCGGGGGTGGACTACACCGTATCGGAAGGGACTTTGCGCCTACCAGCTATGAAGACTTCTCGTTCGATAATGAGTCGCCGCAACATCAGGTCTATCTGAATGATTTTTGCATTGCTGACCGCCTGGTGACGAATGGCGAGTTCCTCGCCTTCATGGACGATAAAGGTTACAGCCGTTCAGATTTGTGGCTATCGGATGGGTGGCAATGGGTCAATCAGGGGACTGATCCTGTACGCGCACCTTTGTACTGGCGCTGGCACGACGATCAGTGGTTTGAATACAGCCTTTCAGGTTTTCGTCCTCTGGATCTGCACCAGCCAGTCTGTCACATCAGTGCTTATGAAGCCGATGCCTATGCCAGATGGGCTGGTGCACGGCTTCCGACAGAGTCTGAGTGGGAAGTGGCCGCACAGGCTCATCGTGCAGAGATGCCACTGGGTAACTTCGTCGAATCGGAAACACTCCATCCGAAACCCGCGGAAGAATCAACTCAGCTCTTTGGTGACACCTGGGAATGGACGTGCTCTTCCTATAGTCCCTATCCGGGGTTCAAGCCCTTCGCAGGCCAGATAGGTGAGTACAACGGAAAATTTATGGCTAATCAACTGGTCCTGAGAGGCGGGTCGTGTGTTACACCGGCAGCTCATTTCAGGGACAGTTACCGGAATTTCTTCTACCCACCAGACCGGTGGCAATTCACGGGTATCCGGCTGGCCAGGGACTGATGTACTGGTCATCTATCGAATACCCTTTTTCCAGTCAGCACAAGTGACTGCCTTAACATCCATCAGCAAAAGGAGAAAGTTTTGTCAGCTCAACCAGCTTACCGACTACATTCAGAACCCATTGCCGAGACCGATGAGTTTGCAGAAGTTCTGGAAGGACTTCGGCGACAGAATAAACGCATAGAACCCCGCTTTTTCTACGATGAGCGAGGCTCAGAACTTTTTACCGAGATCACAAGGCAGCCAGAATACTATCCCACGCGAACGGAAATGAGCCTGTTGCAGTATCTGGCTGCAGACTTGCGTAATCTGGCAGGAGAAGGCTGTACGCTCATAGAGTATGGCAGTGGTAGCAGTGAGAAGATCCGGATATTGCTGGAAAGCCTGAAACCCGCGATCTATGCACCGCTGGACATTTCTAAAGATTATCTGGTTCAGGCGGCAGATAATATCGGTCGGGAGTATCCCTGGCTGGATGTGCAGGCAATCTGTGTTGATTACACCAAAAGCTTTGATTTGCCCGCGCAGTTTGGTGCGCCGTCTGGTGAGCAAGCCACTGGTAAGAAACTGGGCTTCTTTCCCGGCTCATCCATTGGCAACTTCAGTCCGGAAGCAGCGCTGGCGTTTCTGCAGCTGATTCGTCAGCAACTTGGTAACGGTGGTGCATTGCTGATTGGGGTCGATCTGAAAAAATCAACGGAGGTTCTGAATCAGGCCTACAATGATGCAGCGG
>JAGRIO010000272.1 GCA_020443225.1 Pseudomonadales bacterium | reverse complement strand
TGTAGAAGATGATCGTCATAGCAATGATCATGCCGAGCACGTAACCGATCACGGCACTGAGCCCGGCCTGTGTCAGGATGACCTTCCGGATGTAGCCCGACGTCGAGCCGAGCGCGCGGAGCGTCGCGAACTCGTTCAAGTGATCCTTGGCGCTCGAATAGAGCGTCTGCCCGACGATCACGGTCCCGACGAGAATGCCGAGCAGCGCACCTCCGATCAGCGCTACCCCGGCTCCGGTCCCAAAAAGCCAGTGCTCGATACTGCGGCGCTTGAGTTCCGCCTTGGTCAGCACCTCGACATCCGGCAGCTTTTTCTGAAGCGCCGCCTGCACCTGATCGGCATCGGCCCCGGGCTGAAGCTGCACGAGGAAGAATGTCGCGGCATCCGACTTCATCCCGAACATTTGCCGCGCGCGGTTCAGCGTCATGAACACGTACGGCGTCGTGGTGAACGAGCGGATGCCGTGTGTCAGCGCCGTCACCCGCACGCGCTGGCCATCGATCTCGGCGGTCGAGCCGAGACCCTTGATGCCAAAGTTCTTGAGATACGTGTCATCGACGGCCACCGCGTTCGGCAGCGTCAGCGAGGCCGCGTTACCCTCGACCACATTCCAGGGGCTCAGCCCACCATCCGCGGCATCGGTTCCAACGACGACGCACAAGTGCGAGCCGCCCTGCGGCTTGTCCCACTTCGAGAACTGCGCGATCAGGGGCACCACACCTTGAGCGCCCGGGTCGTGACAGCGAGCATCAGCCAGTGAAGGAGAGCTTGTGATTAATGCAGATATTTTCGGGTCACCCCGCTGAGTATGTCCTGTATCGATGTCGCCAGATCGCTGCGTGAATAGGGCTTTTTAATCACCGTGATCTGGCGCAGATCTTCCTCACTCATACCGGCTTCGCGCAGCACCGCATCAGGAAAACCTGAAGTCAGCATCACCGGCGTGTCAGGATAACGCCCCCAGACGGCAATCGACAGATCAATGCCGTTCATACCCGACGGCATGACCACATCGCTGAACACCAGATCGACCTGTTCGCCCCGCTCATCCAGCTCGGCCAGCAATTTAAGTGCTGTCGGACCATCATCGGCGACCAGCACTTCATAATTGAGATCTTTCAGAATGTGGTGCGTCAGATAGCGGATATGCTCATCGTCTTCGACGACGAGTATCCTTTGCTGCTGACCCTTGGGTAAATCTGACCCCATTACCTTTCCTGCACCGGACTCCCACACATGACCTAAGTGTAGACGCTATTCCGGTATTCGCGATTTTCTCGCATAAAACTGTCCAGGGCAGTTATCAGCAGGCGGATCAGCTGCCGAGTTCATAAATGTTATCAGACGGATTACGGTCGATCAGTTTGTTCATCGGATCAATACCAACCGCAACCGGCTTCTCATCCGAAATAAGGGTGTACTTACTAACCCCTGGCTGCAGATGAATTTTCCTGATGCTCAGCACCCGGTGAATATCGAAGTCGCCGGTTTTTTCACCCAGCAGCGCGACGTCGGCCCAGACATCTACGGGAACTTCAGTTTCGGCACCATCGCCTTCAGCTTCGAACTGTTTCGCGTCAAAGCTGACTTAACTTCAACTTCATAATGACCCTCATCTACTGGCCGGACCACACCTGCGGTCGCCTTCAGGTCATAGAGGACAATGGACTCAAACATGTCCGACACCATCGCCTGATATGCGGGCGGCGTTCTGGCCATAAACTTCGCCAGCAATTCACGGGTAGTCGGGTAAGGCGGTTTTTTGAATGCATAGTCCTGCAGGAATTCTGCCAGTGCCGCGTTCACCGCTTCTTCACCGATCAGGTCTTTCAGTGCGTACAGCACCACACTACCCTTGCGGTAATGCACATAAGGCTGATCTTCAACCCGCAGCAGAGGTAATTCTTCTACCAGTTCCCCGCCACGATCAGCCAGATACCGGTCCAGTTCGTATTCCAGAAACTTTTTCATGTGTTCCGCACCGTATGCATGCTCCATCACCATCAGCGCAGAATATTGCGCCAGTGATTCCACAATCATGGTGGTACCCTGCACGTCTGCCCCCAGCAACTGGTGGGCCCACCACTGATGGGCAACCTCGTGGGCGGTCACGTAGTACACATAGTCGATCTCGGCAGGGTCGCGTAAATCAGCCACGAACCCGATCGCTTCAGAGAAAGGAATCGTGTTCGGAAACGACTGGGCAAACACACCCTGGAAGCGCGGAAATTCCAGAATCCGGAACTGACGGTACTGATAGGGGGAAAAGTGCTCTGCATAGTAGCCGATGGAATCCTGCACAGCGCTTATCATTCGTTCGACGTTGTAATCGTGCTTGTAATACACCTCGATATCGATACCCTGGGACACGGTTCTGGCAACCTCATAGTCCGCTGACAGATAGGCAAAGAAGTTCCAGATTGGCTCATCCATTTTATAGTGGTAGTAGCGCCGGCCATTTTCTTCCCTGCTGGACTGAAGATAACCCGGTGCTATGGCAATCTGGTCGGCGACGGTAGAGACAATCGTTTCAAAGTTTACCCGCCCACCAGTCTGCCCGAAGGGATTACGGTATTTCCCTGCCTCTTCATCCAGATCAGCAGCCCTTCTGACCGGAGGCAGATCGTGCTTGCGACGAATACTGTTATCGTTTAACTCAACCTGAGCGGTATAGCCCATCATCGGAAAGACATCAGTATTGTCGAAGAAGGTCCCATTCTCCGTCACTTTCATGCCATGCCCATTGTTGGCAAAGCCCGGCGTGAGCCATTCGACCGAGAAATCAGCCCTGGTGCTTTCACCAGGCTGAAGTGGCTGAGTGAAGTTATAGATTCTGTAACCCAGTTCAGTGTCATCACTGACCTGCTGCGCGCCCTCAACCTCCAGGCTGACGCTCATGTTCGTCTGGTAGGTGACATGCAGCTCCGATTGTGGCTCATCGGTTTGATTCTGTAACAGATAGTACCCCTTCACGTAGACGTCACGTTCTTCGGGATAAATATCCACCTCAGCATAAACGTCAGTAACCGCAGGCATTGGCTTGTACTGATACTGCTTGTACAGCTTTTCATAATCTGCCTGATAGCGTTCACGGTCCTGGCGGGTGACATAGTCATTCAGAACCACGGTGTTGTAGTAGATATAGCTTCCACTCAGAATCCACAGCGTAGCAGCAGCCCAGGTCGCCGTGACCACTGTGCGGTTCAGCCGTTGGCGCATAACGGCCAACCGGGCACCCCAGCCATCAATGGTGCCGCGCTGCCACAACAAGTGTGTAGCAATCAGCATAAGGCAACCGAAGAAACCCCAGTAGGCTGACTGCCATAAGTGCGGCACCAGATTCTGACTGTAACCGGTGAAATCTGAATACACCGGAAACGCTTGCCGCATACGGTAAAGATAATGCTCCAGACCGGCACCGGGCAGCGCCAGCGAACCCACGAAGTAGACCATCATCAGCAACATTGACAGATACTTGTTGCGGGTCAGGGAGTACAGAAAAACCGCCAGCACCACCATGAGGTAAAAGGGAAACTGGAAGAAGAACAGCAAACCCAGCAGATACTGCAGTATGTTGATATCGGTATAGCCGCGGAAAAGCTGCACACCAATGGCCGCCAGCATCGCGATCAGCAACATCGCGATCAGTACAAAAACGATACCCGCAATCTTGGCGGCCAGAACGACCCAGTTAGGGTAGGGCAGGGCATCGAAGATTTCGTTGACTTTGACACTGCGTTCACGGGAGAGCAGCTCACCACTGTAATAGATCAGCACTGAAACCAGCGACAATGAAAATGCCCCATTAATGACATTCACCATAACCGTGGTTGTTGGATAAACCTGAGTGCCGAAAATATCACCCAGGTCACCCAGAGCACTGCTGATGACACTGAGCAGACCAAAAAGCATCAGGACGACGAACGGAATGCTGAAAACGATATTTCTGATCTCGATCAGGAACTGGGACCAGAACTGTGCCACCGTTGTACTGGCATCAAACACTGGCTTAACGGCGTGATAAACAGCCTGCGCCGGCACATCGCTGACAGTCTTCTTCTGTCGTTCAAGCCAGGCAGGCTTTCGGGCACCATCCAGGGAAAACGGAAAGAAGCGCCAGGCGATCAGTAGCGCAATCAAACCGATACCCAGCCACAGAATACGATTGCGCAGGAAGGCTCCTTCGACGGCTGGTACCAGGCTGTTCTTTTCTGTAACTGTCCAGTAGCGAGTGACTTCTTCAAGTGCCGTCGTACCAAACGGGTCCAGCATACTAACGACGGCAATGGTGTCTTTATCAGTATAGGTGTCAAGCACCAGGGTTATCATCAACAGCGCAACAGCTGCCACATAGGTAGACATCAGACTGCGGGTGAGCGTTGCCACACAGAAGAAAATCGCAGAGAAAATAAAGATGTTCGGTAGTGCCACCCACAGCACACCAAAAACATAGGCATTCCAGGGCGTAGGACCGAGCCGTTCCGGGTCCAGCCAGGGCATCAGTTCACCCAGAAAAGGGCCCAGCAAGCTGACCAGAAATACCAGACAGGTAAAGACAAAGGTCGCGAAGAAACGGCCAAAGATATAGTCAGCGCGAGTCACCGGTGACGAGTAAAACAACTCGATGGTCTTCATGTCCCGATCGCGAACCACGGCGCCAGCACCAAAGGCAATACAGGCAAACAGCGAAAAAAAGCTGAGCGCGCCAAGGCTGAGAATGACCCGGTAAGAGGCATTGATATAGAGATTGTCAACACCGCCTACCAGAGACACATTTGGCGTCGTGGTAGCCAGAAAAGTCAGCAGAAAGAACACAGCCGACAATACATAGGGAAGATATTGCCGGCGCTGAAAGGCCAGTTCGAATCTGAAAATTTCACCGATCATGCGGCTCTCCTAAATGGCAACAGAGATGCCACTGTTAATCAGTGTGGCGAAGTACACGTCTTCCAGATCCGCTTCGACAGTATCGAAACCTTCTGGTTGCGATTCGCTGAGCACATGAATCACGGTTTGCCCTGCGACCAGATGGGACAGAATAATACGGTAGTTCGCCTGATACTCCGGCAGTTCGGCCCGGTGGATCTTCTTCTGCCAGACACTGCCTTTGATCTGATCAAGCACCTGAGCCGGTTTTCCGGTCAGCAGAATTTCACCATTCCCCATTATCGCCATGTTGGAACACAGATCGTTCACATCGTCGACAATATGGGTAGACAGAATCACCACCACCTTTTCACCGATCTCTGCCAGCAGATTGTGGAAGCGGTTGCGCTCGGAAGGATCAAGCCCGGCTGTAGGTTCATCTACAATGACCAGTCTGGGGTCGCCGATGAGCGCCTGAGCAATACCGAAGCGTTGCTTCATACCACCGGAGA
>JAGRIO010000271.1 GCA_020443225.1 Pseudomonadales bacterium | reverse complement strand
CGGGTGTAGGGCACGACACAGAAAGTACAGTATTTGGAACAGCCTTCCATGATCGAAACAAATGCTGAAGGCCCATCTACGGAAGGTTCCGGTAACTTGTCGAACTTCTCGATTTCCGGGAAGCTGATATCAACCACGGCAGAAGATGAGGTGGCAGCCCCATCGATCAGTTCAGGCAACCGGTGCAGTGTTTGCGGGCCGAAGATCATATCCACATAAGGTGCCCGCTGACTGATTGCCTCGCCTTCCTGACTGGCGACACAACCGCCAACACCGATTTTCAGGTCCGGCTTGTCAGCTTTCAGCTGACGCCAGCGCCCCAGCTGATGAAAGACTTTCTCCTGCGCCTTTTCCCGGATGGAACAGGTATTCAGCAGCAACAGATCCGCTTCTTCTTCGTTATCAGTAACTTCATATCCATGGCTTTCTTTCAGCAGGTCGAGCATGCGTGACGAGTCATACTCGTTCATCTGACAGCCATAGGTTTTGATAAAGACTTTGCTCACGAGGATGATTTTTCCCGAAAGTTCTGCAGCGGATTCAAAGGGCGCCTATTATAGTCACAGAAGTATGACTGACAAACGTTTTCCAACCCGGGGAAAAATAGAGAAAACACTGCCTTGAAATCCCTGCAGGCGTTACTATATCTCTCTTCCGGCGTCAGCATCATGCAAGCCTGTCTGTCATCCACGCATTTTGAGAAGTGATCAACCATGTCCAGCCAGCCCATTTTCAAGGTGATTTTCTACAATCAGGGCCAGATCTTTGAGGTCTTCGCCCGGCAGATCTACCAGAGTGATCTCTACGGATTCATCGAACTGGAAGACATGGTATTCGGCGAAAAGTCGAAAATGGTGGTTGACCCCAGCGAGGAAAAGCTGAAAGCAGAATTCGATGGTGTTTCCAGAAGCTACATTCCTATGCATGCCATTGTGCGGATCGACGAAGTCGACAAAACCGGCGATGCGAAAATCATCGAAGCCAAGGGTAATAACATTTCGCCGTTTCCCATGCCGGCGTTCACGCCCAAGAAAACTGACTGACAACGGGAATTTCACGTCCGATGTATCCCGGCATGCACCCGGGCGACAAAGTCGCCTACCAGATGGCAGCGTCCGGTGAGACCGTCACCTACGCCGAACTTGAATACCGCTCTAACCAGGTTGCCCATGGATTTCGCAGCCTGGGATTACAACCCGGTGATGGCATCGCCCTGCTGCTGGAAAACAATGTCCGCTATCTGCAGATCTGCTGGGGGGCACAGCGCTCGGGGCTGTACTTCACTCCCATCAGCATTTTCTTTCAGGCCGCTGAAGTCAGCTACATCCTCGGGAACTCAGATGCCAGCGTGCTGATCACTACCAGCGCTCATGCTGCAGCACTCAGTCAAATTCCTGCTGCCATGAAGGTTTTCGTGATCGATGAGCAGCCGGACATCACCAGTCCAGCCTGGAACAGCTGGGATGCCTTTATCGCAGAATTCCCGGGCACACCAATTGCCGATCAGTGCGAAGGCGCTGAAATGATTTACTCTTCCGGCACCACAGGACAACCTAAAGGCGTAAGGTTTCCACTTCAGCGATCGCCACTGGGAACTGTTTCGCAGCTGTATAGGACCCGGGTTGCCATGCATCAGGTCAATGAACAGACCCGGTATCTGTCTACCGCCCCCATGTATCATTCTGCGCCGCTGCGCTACAACCTGATGGTCACCCGCCAGGGCGGTACAGCGGTGATTATGGAAAAGTTCGAAGCCGAACAGGCACTGCAGCTGATAGAGGCCCATCAGATCACTCACAGTCAGTGGGTACCGACCATGTTTGTCCGGCTGCTGAAACTACCGGCAGCTGTTCGTCAGCAGTACGATGTGTCCTCGCTGAAATATGCCATTCACGCGGCCGCACCCTGCCCCATCGCTATCAAGCAGGCCATGATCGACTGGTGGGGGCCGGTACTCTACGAATATTATTCTGGCACTGAAGCTAACGGCTCTACCGCGATTAACAGTCAGGAATGGCTGACGCACAAGGGCAGCGTCGGGCGCGCTATCCATGGTGAACTGCGCATTCTGGATGATGAGGGCAGGGAGTTACCCGCCGGCAAGTCCGGTGGTGTCTATTTCGCCAATGGCTCTGATTTCTCTTACTACAAGGATCCAGAAAAAACCGCTGCTGCGCGCAGCGTGCAGGGCTGGACTACCCTGGGTGACATTGGCTATGTGGATGAGGAAGGTTATCTGTATCTGCAGGACCGCAAGTCATTCATGATCATCTCTGGTGGGGTGAACATCTACCCGCAGGAAGTAGAGAATTTACTGGTGACACACCCTGCCGTGATGGACGTCGCGGTGATAGGTGTTCCCAACGAGGAATTTGGTGAAGAGGTCAAAGCGGTCGTTCAGCTGACCGCCGGACACGAGGCCTCAGCCGGACTCGCTGACGCACTGATTGCGTTCTGCCGGGAACATATTTCTCATGTCAAATGCCCGCGTTCTGTGGACTTTGTGGCCGAACTCCCCCGTCATCCTACCGGCAAACTGTACAAGCGCAAGCTTCGTGAGCAGTACTGGGCTGGCCACCAAACAGCCATCATCTAACCTGCGACAGACCACACAAAGCCAGAACAGCCAAGCATTTCTGCACCAGAAACTTGAGAAATCCCGGATCGCGTCTAGGGTTAAAGGACGGACAGGAAAAATGAGAAGGAGACTCAGGTGGCCAAACGCAGATATGTTCTTTCCTCCCAGGAAATGACTGACTACAAAACCCGCATCAAGACCCTCGAATCTCAGCTGAAACGCTCCAATGCCCGGGTTGATGAACTGGAGCACGGACTCGGTCAGATCGGGAAGTTATTGAAGAAAAAAAGCAAGCCCAGAAACGTTGAAGACCTGTGCCTTAATGTGCAGGAACTCGTCAATCTCACCATCAATCCGCCCGTAACTGCCCGTCTGGAACGCGAGGCGGCTGAAGAACTGGAACTGGAGGAATCGGAGATCGACTGATCCGCATCGCAGGCGCGGCAGCAATCAGTTCATCCAGGGATCTGTTCTCTCCTGGTATCCGCAATTCCATGCCGGGTTCCTGCAGGGGTTCCTTTAACAGTTCCTGCAGCGGTAACAGCACAAATAACCGTGATGTCATGCGCGGGTGGGGTACCTGCAGTGCCGGCAAGTCGATCAGCTGATCACCATACAACAGGATATCCAGATCCAGCGTCCTGTCCTGATTAACACCATGGGCCGCAGGCCGGCCGAAGCGGACTTCCAGAGCCTGCAGTGCCTGCAACAGCCCGAGCGGTTCCAGCCGGGTCTCAAACGCAGCCACACCATTCAGAAATTCGCCGGCATCTTCCGCCATTCCGACAGGGGCCGAAGCCCAGAATGAAGAGCACCGGACACCGGACCCGGTCAAAGCTGACAGTGCTTCCAGAGCAGACTGAACTGTGCTTCGAACGTCCCCCTGGTTACCACCAAAGGCGACATAAACTGTACTGGAATCTGCTTGTCTCATCCCCTCATTGTACGCAAAAGCCACATAGCTTTTGGCTTCCCAATCATGATAGTTTTAGCGCTGGTTTATACAGACCCGGCTTTTTCAGCAGCATATTTGCACCACGGCCGGTGAGGTCAGCAGAATGGCCGGTTTCTGGCAGTGATCTGATTCAGGGAACTGACACTGTTTCAGCATCAGAAATTACGACATCGAATGACAGATAAACGACTTACAGCGAAACGACTTACAGCGAAACGATTTACAGCAAAACGATTTATAGCAAAACGATTTACAGGAAAATAAGGGGTAGAAAATGAAAGCAGCAGTATTGCGCCAGCAGGGCCAGCCACTTCAGATTGAAGAAGTTCAGATTTCCAAGCCGGGTCCCCGTGAGGTTCTGGTCCGCACTGTCGCGGCCGGGGTTTGTCACAGCGACCTCCACTTCATGGACGGGTCCTACCCCTACATGTTGCCGACTATTCTGGGCCACGAAAGCGCCGGTATCGTCGAAGAAGTAGGCTCGGACGTTACCTACGTCAAGAAAGGTGATCATGTTATTACCTGCCTGTCAGCCTTCTGCGGGCACTGTGAGCACTGCCTGACAGGCCATATGTCACTCTGCAGCAGCCCTGAGGTTGCGCGTAACGAAGACCAGGAAAGTCGTCTGCACAAAGACGGTCAGGCGGTTCACCAGTTCCTGAACCTGTCCTCATTTGCTGAAATGATGCTGATCCACGAGCACGCGCTGGTGAAGGTTCGCGAAGACATGCCTTTCGACCGCGCGGCACTGATCGGTTGTTCCACGACCACCGGTGTGGGTGCTGTTTTCCACACGGCCAAAGTTGAGCCTGGCAGTTCAGTCGCCGTGGTCGGTTGTGGCGGTGTTGGTCTGGCTGCGATCAATGGCGCCGCTATCGCAGGTGCTGCGCAGATCATTGCTATCGACATGGTTGATTCCAAACTCGAGCTGGCCAAATCGCTCGGTGCCACGCACACCATTAACCCAGGCAAGACTGATGCTATTGGCGAAGTGATGGAAATCACCAAGGGTGGCTGTCATTACACTTTCGAAGCGATTGGCCTCAAGGTAACCGCTGAGCAGTGCTTCAACATGCTGCGTCCCGGTGGTACTGCCACAGTTATCGGTATGATTCCGGTAGGAACCATGATCGAGCTGCACGGTGCAGCACTGCTGCAGGAGAAGAAGATCCAGGGTTCCAACATGGGCTCTAACCGCTTCCGTGTCGATATGCCACGATTTGTGGATTTCTATCTGGGCGGCAAACTGCATCTGGACCAGATGATCTCCAAGCACATCAAACTGGAAGACGTGAATGACGCACTGGAAGCGCTCAAGACCGGTCAGGATGCCCGTCACGTCATCATGTTCGATCAGTAAATTACCATGAAGACAACACCGGAAGACGTCGGCCTGTCAGGTGCGCGGTTATACAAAATCGATCACCTGACTCAGCGCTATATTGATGAAGGAAAGCTGGCAGGGACTATTACGATGGTCTCGCGCCGCGGCAAGATTGCCCACCTGGAAGCCCAGGGCAAGATGGACATCGAAGCCGACAAGGATATGGATGACGATACCCTGTTTCGCATCTACTCCATGACCAAGCCTGTCACCAGTACGGCGCTGATGATGTTGTATGAAGACGGTCGTTTTCAGCTGGACGACCCGGTATCGCGTTTTTACGCGCCATTCCGTGATCTGAAAGTTTATGACGCTTCCGGTGACCACCAACCGGTACAACGGCAAATGACCATTCGGGACCTGCTGACTCACACCTCGGGCCTGACCTATGGATTCATGCAGGCTACGCCGGTGGACAGGATGTATCGTGAGCAGGGTGTGGAACAATCTGGAAGCCTGGAT
>JAGRIO010000270.1 GCA_020443225.1 Pseudomonadales bacterium | reverse complement strand
AATGTGTGAATGCTTAAATGTCTGGAAGGCAAGCGGGGATGACCAGTGTCGGTCACCCCCGGTTGTGATTGCTACGCGATGGCCGCCTGCATGGTTGCATAGGCGACAGCTTTGCGGTCTTCACCCCAGGGCATCGGCATCAGCACGGGGTGTTCAACGCCGGCATCGATATACGACTGCATAAAGCTACCTACTTCGGCGTCGCTACCGATGAAGTCAATCGCCTGAATCATCCGTTCCGAAATGGCCGCCAGGGCGCCATCCCGGTCCCGCTCTTTATGCCGGGCGCGAAGTTCGGTGATCTCATCTTCAAATCCCGCCTGCTTGAACATGTTGGCATAGCTGTCTGCCATGGCGTAGTTAAACAGGTCTTTACGGGCAGAGTTGGCAACCTGATCAAGCTCGCCGACACAGGCATGCACATAGGCAAAGATTTTCGCAGCTCCGCCGGCTCTGACATGGGCGACAGAAGGTGCTACATGGCTGGCGGGCAGGTAGTTCAGTAACACGCCATCGGCGATTTCACCTGCCAGCTTAAGCATGCCGGGGTTCAGTGCCGCCATGACGATCTTGGGTCGCCGTTCGCCTAACCTTACGCCCAGCCGGAAACGTTTCAGCTGCCAGTAGTCACCTTCAAAGTTGACCACATCGCCAGCCAGACATTCACGCAGCAGCGCGACATATTCACGCATCATCTTCAGCGGCTTATCTGCCGTTGGCAAACCATGCTGCATCAGTATGCCGGGTGCAGAGACGCCAAGGCCCAGCCAGATGTCGTTGTCCGGATTCATCGCCTGCAGTGTGGCAACTGACATGGCAGTCAGTGCTGGCGAGCGCAGCTGCACCGGAATAATACCGGTCGCCAGATCAAGGTTGTTAGTAGTTGCAGCGACGCCACCTAATAAGGTCAGTGCATCAGTGCCGGTCGCTTCGACGGTCCAGAACGACTTATAACCCATTTGTTCTGCAGTCTGTGCGACTTCAACCACGGCTCTGGGGCCAAGTACACCCAGGCTGCCAAAAGTTACGCCGGTATCTACCCTGGTCACTAGCCTAACTCCGCATCTTTGAAGACTGGTGCGCGGTTTTCAAAGTTCGCCTTAATGGCTTCGACCTGGTTAGGTGAGCCGATCAGTTTGCGTTGCAGAACAGATTCCATTTCGAGGCCTTCCCGTTCCCCGGCACGCCAGCTTTCTTCCAGCAACTTCTTGCCCAGGCGGATCGCATCCGGTGACTTGCCGGCAATCTCTTTCGCCAGTGCCATCGCGGCTTCCAGTGGGTTCTCTGTTACGTGGGTAACCAGACCCACATCTTTCGCTTCCTGACCATTCAGAATCCGGCCGGTGAAGGTGAGTTCCTTGGCCACATCCAGTGGCATCAGGTCGCGCAGTGTCTGGGTGATGCTCATATCAGGAATCAGGCCCCATTTGATTTCCATCACGCTCATTTTTGCGTCTGGCGCCATGAAACGAATGTCTGCGCCCAGTGCGATCTGGCAACCACCGCCATAGGCGACACCGTGAATAGCAGCGATGACCGGTACCGGCATACGCTTCCACACATAGGCGGGGCGCTGGGCATGATTTTCTGGTCGCTCATCGCGGTCCATCAGCGTGCTGGTACTGTTGCTGCTGCGGTCACCTGCCATGCCCTGCATGCTGGCCATGTCGAGTGTAGCGCAGAAGCCACGGCCATTGCCGGAGATCACCACAACGCGAACAGACTTGTTCTTAGCCAGATCTTCGCCTGCAGAAATAATGGCCTGAAACATTTCGGGACTTAAGGCGTTGTATTTGTCTACGCGGTTAAAGCGAACGTCGGCAATGCCGTCTTCGGAAATATCGATAGTTACGAGGTCAGACATGATCTCTCTCCTGTGAATGTATTGGCAGCACTGTCGACCTGTAAGGGTTAACGTACTCATTAAGAAACGAACGAAGAGAAGGTACCGAAAAACCGGCCTTTCGGCCAGTTCTGAGGGGGAAGATCAGAAAGTTTGTGGCGCGGGTAACAATCTTCCCGTCGCCTGTTCAGAACAGGCGCGGGACCGTCATATCACTTTTGCATCACTGGCAGACTGGAATATCAGTCTGCCAGCCAGTCAGCAGGAATGCAGACCATGTCAGCGGCGCGCTGCAGCATACGGTTGCCAAAGCTGGTGCTTTCCAGTGCGGTGCTGATGACATAGCTGTGAATCGCGTTCACGTCTTCCTTGCTTAACACATCGCTGAAACTGGCCATACCGTTCGGCGCCAGCGCGCCTTCCAGCAAAATGGCTTCCCAGCTCTGGTGAATCGCGGCAGATGACAACCGCAGGTCCGGGTACAGGCCAGAACTGCGAACGCCGACGCCATGGCAGCGAATGCAGTGCTGGGCGTATAACTCCAGCCCGCGTTCAACCAGCGCTTCATCCATCTGGCTGGCATCTACCTGCACCTGTTTTTCAACACTGGCGACCACCGGGGCTGGTTCTTTACCACCCAGTTTGAAAGCAAAGACATGGCCGGTGTTGATGTTGTCCAGCACATCCGTATGCCCACCCAGCGCGCCGCCGATGCCAGCTACTACCGCGATGTACTGCTCACCATCCAGCTCATAGCTGATGGGGGGCGCCATGATGCCGACGTTGACTGACTGGCGCCAGAGCTCTTCACCATTGGCATCGCGGTAAGCCACGAGATCGCCGCCGGTGGTGCCCTGAAAGACCAGGCTGCCTGCCGTGGATAACAGACCGGCGCTCACACCACGGTTGAACCCCACCTGCCAGGCCTGCTTCTGAGTCACCGGGTTCCAGGCTGTCAGCCTTGTGGGTGAGCAGAAATTGACCCGCACTGAGGGGGCAAATTTGGCGACGGCAGCATAGTCCTCACCGGTATTGGTGGTGCGGATATCGTATTCATAGTTCTTGTCGGCCTGGAACGGATAGACCTGATGCAGGGTCGGGATATACACCAGTTCCGTCTGCGGGCTGAAGGACATAGGGTGCCAGTTGTGGCCGCCAAACACGGCGGGGGATACCATGCGGCTCTGGTCTGCCCAGTCTCCCAGACCTGTTTCTACTGGCCGGCCGGTTTCAGGATCTACATGACTCGCCCAGTTAGCGAATACATACTTCTCTGCTGAAATCAGCTCGCCATTGGTTCTGTCCAGCACGTAAAAGAATCCGTTTTTCGGTGCCTGCATCAGCACCTTGCGCTTCTGCCCCAGAATACTGATATCCGCCAGAATCATGTGCTGGGTGGCGGTATAGTCCCAGGCATCTGCCGGTGTGGTCTGGTAATGCCAGACCAGTTCACCATTGTCTGGGTTCACCGCCAGAATGGAGGATACAAACAGGTTGTCACCGCCGCCCGGTGAACGTACTTCGCGGTTGTACTGGGAAGCATTGCCAACCCCGACATACAGCAGGTTCAGCTGTGGGTCATAGGCGAACGAGTCCCATACTGTACCCCCCAGACCTGTCTCCCACAAAGAGTCAGGCGCCCAGGTTTTGCGGGCCAGAATCATGGCCGCGGAATCAACACTTTCACCCGGTGCATCGGGCACCGTATAAAAGCGCCAGGCCATTTCACCGGTTTCCGCGTCATAGGCGCTGAAGTAACCCCGCACGCCGAATTCTGCGCCACCATTGCCGATCACCACCTTGCCTTTAACGACCCGTGGCGCACCGGTGATGGTATAGGGTTTGGATGTGTCTGTGGTCTGCACCGACCAGGCTTCGCTGCCGTCTTTCATGTTCAGTGCGATCAGGCGGCCATCTAAAGCGCCCAGATATAACTTGTCACCCCAGGCCGCCAGCCCACGGTTTACCACATCACAGCAGGCATCACGGCCCTTGGCGCCATCTACCTTCGGGTCATACCGCCACAGCTCCTTGCCGGTGCGGGCGTCCAGCGCTGCCACGCGGCTCCAGGCGGTGGTGAGGTACATCACCCCGTCAATGACCAGCGGGGTAGCTTCCATGCCGCGATGGTTGCCGGTTTCGTACTTCCAGGTCAGCCCCAGATCTTTCACGGTATCAACGTTGATGGTTTTCAGTGGGCTGAAGCGCTGCTCGCCATAGTCCCGACCATGGCTGAGCCACTGCCCCGGTTCCTTATCGGCGGCGGCGATTCTCTCGCCAGTTACCGGTGCAGCATTCGCCTGCAGGCCAGCGTGCAGCATCGCGATCAATACCAGCGCGATACTGATGACAGCCGGCATGCTGGTCTGCTCTGGGTTAATTTTCATGGTCATGACTTCCGGTTTCGAGTTTAAGAATCTTCAGATCATCTTCGGTGAAGGTCTGCTGAATGCGGGCCAGTTCATCGGCAGTTTCCTTTTGCCGTTGCCACATCTCTGCATAGGCACCGCCGAGATCGATTAATTGCTGATGGTTACCGCGTTCGGTGATCTGCCCCTGATGCATCACCAGAATTTCATCGGCATTCACAATGGTGGAAAGCCGGTGCGCGATGACCAGCGTGGTACGGTTTCTGGCCACCTCCAGCAGGGCGGTCTGAATTTCCCGTTCGGTGCGAATATCCAGGGCTGACGTTGCCTCATCCAGCACCAGCACCGGGGGATTCTTCAGCAGGGTCCGGGCGATAGCCACCCGCTGCTTTTCACCACCGGAAAGCTTGAGGCCGCGCTCGCCCACCCGGGTGTCATAACCCTGAGGCAAGGACATAATAAAATCATGGATGCTGGCGGCAGCGGCTGCCTGTTCCACTTCTGCGTCAGTGGCATCGGGCTTGCCATAGCGAATGTTGTAGCGAATGGTGTCGTTAAACAGCACCGTGTCCTGCGGCACGATGCCAACGGTTTCCCGCAAACTCTGCTGGGTTACCTGCGCAATATTCTGCCCGTCGATGGTGATCTCACCATCATCCAGCTCATAAAAGCGGTACAGCAAACGGGCCAGGGTCGACTTGCCGGCACCGCTAGGTCCGACCACGGCCGTCGTGGTGCCGGCCGGAATCTCGAAACTGACCTGGTCCAGAATCTGCCGGTCCGGGTTGTAAGAAAAGCTGACGGAACTGAAGCTGACCTGCCCGCGGTTCACCTGCAGCGGCCTGGCATCTTCAGCGTCCTGAATTTCCGGGTTCAGGTCCAGTATCTGAAACAGGAACTCCATGTCGATCAGCGCCTGGCGAATCATCCGGTAGGAAGATCCCAGGAATCCCAGTGGAATAAACAGCTGCAGCATAAAGGTGTTCAGCATCACCACTTCGCCGGTGCTGATGGTGCCGGCCAGATAGTCGCTGATAGCAATCACCAGAATCACAATCTGGCAGATGACCCGTATCGCCAGTTGCCCGGTGTTCAGAATACCCAGTGTGGTCTGGCTTTTGACGGCCGCTTCCATATAGCCGAGCAGCGCATGGTTGTAGCGGTCGGCCTCGAACTG
>JAGRIO010000269.1 GCA_020443225.1 Pseudomonadales bacterium | reverse complement strand
CATCACCACGCGCAACCTTGTCACCCTGCTTCACCAGAGGCTTCTGATTGATACAGGTATTCTGGTTGGAACGGGTGTACTTGGTCAGGTTGTAGATATCAACACCGGCTTCACCAGTCAGTGTTTCTTCGTCATCCACGCGGATAACGATGCGGCTGGCATCAACCGTTTCGATGACACCACCACGACGGGCGACTTCACAAACACCGGAATCACGCGCAACAATGCGCTCCATACCGGTACCTACCAGCGGCTTTTCAGCCCGCAGGGTCGGCACAGCCTGACGCTGCATGTTAGAACCCATCAGGGCGCGGTTAGCGTCGTCATGCTCAAGGAACGGAATCAGTGATGCCGCAACGGAAACTACCTGCTGTGGTGACACGTCCATGAAATTGACGCTTTCACGGGGAGCCTTGGTGAATTCCCCCTGGTTACGCACGTCAACCAGATCATCAATAATGTAGCCATCTTCATCGAGAGGCACGCTGGCCTGAGCGATGATGAAGTCGCTTTCTACAATGGCTGACAGGTATTCAATATCGTCAGTCACCTTGCCATCAACCACACGACGGTACGGGCTTTCCAGAAAACCGTAGTGGTTAGTGCGGGCATAGGTTGACAGTGAGTTGATCAGACCAATGTTCGGACCTTCAGGAGTCTCAATCGGACAAACCCGGCCGTAGTGAGTCGGATGAACGTCACGAACTTCGAAGCCTGCTCGTTCACGGGTCAGACCACCTGGGCCCAAAGCAGATACGCGACGCTTGTGGGTCACTTCTGACAGCGGGTTGTTCTGGTCCATAAACTGTGACAACTGCGCAGATCCAAAGTATTCCTTCACTGCTGCTGCAACCGGCTTGGCATTGATCAGATCCTGCGGCATCAGACCTTCGGATTCTGCAAGGCTCAGTCTCTCCTTAACGGCGCGTTCAACGCGGATAAGACCCAGACGGAAGGCATTCTCTGCCATTTCACCTACAGAACGGACCCGGCGGTTACCGAGATGATCGATATCGTCAACGGTGTCCTTACCATTCCGGATGTTAATCAGGCACTTAACAACGTCGATGATATCTTCATTCGACAGCGTACCTTCGCCTTCTTCTTCCTCACGGCCCAGACGTCGGTTGAACTTCATGCGGCCAACAGCAGTCAGGTCGTAACGTTCTGGCGAGAAGAACAGGTTAGTAAACAGGTTTTCCGCGGCTTCCTTGGTCGGCGGTTCACCAGGACGCATCATACGGTAAATTTCAACCAGCGCCTCAAGACGGTTGTTGGTCGGATCAACGTTCAGGGTGTCAGAAATGAACGGACCACAGTCGAGGTCGTTGGTGTAAATAGTTTCAAAAGATGTCAGGTTCAGTTCCCGCATCTTAACCAGCACTTCTTCGGTGACAGTCGAGTTACACGGAATTGCAATTTCACCAGTTTCCGTGTCCACAATATCCTTTGCGGTAACGTGCCCGCAGATGTATTCGGTCGGCACGCTCAGGCTTTCGAGGCCAGCCTTTTCCATTTCCCGGATATGCCGGGCGGTAATCCGGGCGCCTTCCTCAACAATCAGGTTGCCATCATTATCTGCGATGTGGAAACGGGCAGTTTCACCACGAAGACGGCTGGCAATCAGGTCGAGGGTATATTCTTCATCGTCCAGAATATTGAACGTGTCGGTATCGAAGAAAGTGTCGAGAATTTCTTCTGCACTATAGCCCAGCGCGCGAAGCAGAACTGTAGCAGGGAGTTTTCGACGACGGTCGATACGGACGAATACGGCGTCCTTCGGATCGAATTCAAAATCCAGCCAGGAACCACGCATCGGGATAACCCGTGCAGAATAAAGCAGCTTGCCTGAAGAGTGCGTCTTACCTTTGTCGTGATCAAAGAAAACACCGGGTGAACGGTGCAGCTGAGACACAACTACGCGCTCGATACCATTGATGACGAAGGTACCGTTTTCAGTCATGAGCGGAATTTCGCCCATGTACACTTCCTGCTCTTTGATGTCCTTGATGGCTTTGCTGGACGAATCTTTATCGTAAATGATCAGTCGGACTTTCACCCGCAGAGGAACCGCGTAAGTCACACTACGCAGCTGACATTCCTTGACGTCAAATGGCGGCTTGCCCAGACGATAGCTGACGTACTCAAGCGCCGCGCTGCCGGAATAGCTGACAATCGGGAACACGGATTTGAATGCAGCGTGAAGACCTTTGTGGATCTTGTCTTCAGTTGCGACGTGCTCCTGCAGAAACTCATTGTAGGATTCCACCTGGATTGCCAGCAGATAAGGAATATCCATGACGTTTGGCAGCTTGCCAAAGTCTTTACGAATACGTTTCTTCTCTGTGTATGAATAGGCCATTAATGCCTCCAAACTAGATCATTGATTCGCGCGATTCGTTTCCGGAAAAACGAACATTTACCAAGCGCAAAAAGGCTGGACAGCAATAAATGCTGCCAGCCTTTTCACACCGATTGGCTTCCAAGCCGGGGCCTGGATTACTTGAGCTCCACAGAAGCACCAGCTTCTTCAAGCTGCTTCTTGAGGTCTTCCGCTTCGGCCTTGTTAACACCTTCCTTAACAGTAGAAGGTGCATTATCAACCAGTTCCTTGGCTTCTTTCAGGCCAAGACCGGTAACAGCACGTACTACCTTGATAGCGTTAACTTTCTTCTCACCACCAGAAGTGATGACGACTTCGAATTCGTCCTTCTCTTCAGCAGCGGCGCCAGCGTCAGCTACGGCAACTGGTGCAGCAGCAACAGCAGCAGCGGCAGATACGCCAAACTTTTCTTCCATTGCAGAAACCAGTTCTACAACATCCATAACGCTCATTTCAGCAATAGCGTTCAAAATATCATCTTTAGACAAAGACATGAGTCCTATCTCCAATTAATAATTAACTTAAGAGGCTTCCTGTTGCTTTTGATCACGAACCGCAGCAACGACGCGGGTGACTTTACCCGGGATGTCGTTCAGCGTGCGAGCAAGCTTGGTTACCGGCGCGAGAGTTACAGCTGCCAGCATAGCCAGCGCCTGTTCACGAGTCGGTAATTTCGCCAGAGCGTCAATCTGATCAGCCGGCAGCAACTTGCCACCGATGCTCAGCGCTCTGATTTCAAATTTGTTATTTTCCTTGGCAAAATCTTTCAATACCCGCGCAGCTGCGCCGGGATCGTCGATTGAAAAGGCAATAACATTTGGTCCAAGCAATACTTCATTCATGCACTCGAACTCGGTACCCGCAAAGGCACGCTTAGCCAGAGTGTTACGAATGACACGGATCTGCACACCTGCTTCCCTTGCATCCTTTCGCAGCTTTGTCATTCCCTCAACGGAAACGCCACGATAGTCAGCAGCGACTGCAGAGAGCGCCTTCGATGCGGTTTCATTTACTTCCGCAACAATCGCCTGCTTCTCTTTAAGTCCTATAGGCACAAAATGTACTCCTGTGACTTGGTTAATCGCCCCCCTGCATCAAATGATGAGGAGGATTCCAACACGGCGATAGGATTACAGCATTACTACCGAATCGGGTTCACCGTCTGCGCAGGCTTCCAGACCTGAAAATTAACCGCTGCCACCTTCCTGCTTCTCTGCTACAACCGAAAAACCGAATGATGAAAGCGGGCCTGCGGTCTTTGACGAGCTCCGGGTCTTCAACGAATAACGTCTTAACCCGGATACCCCAAAGCCCTTTAACTGAGGCCGGCACAAGCCAGCCCCGGTGTATTCTTAAATAGCGTCTTATACGTCCAGTGATGCCTGATCAATGGGGATACCTGCACCCATCGTAGTCGACAACACAACGCGTTTGACGTAGGTACCTTTAGCGGAAGCTGGTTTCGCCTTTTTCAGGTCGTTCAGCAGCGCTTCCAGGTTTTCCTTGATTGCCCTGGGCTCGAAACCAACCTTGCCCAGACCACCATGAATAATGCCGTTCTTGTCAGTTCTGTAACGTACCTGACCAGCCTTGGCGTTACGCACGGCTTCTGCAACATCAGGTGTAACGGTACCGAGACGCGGGTTAGGCATCAGGCCACGCGGACCCAGAACCTGACCCAGCTGACCGACAACGCGCATGGAGTCGGGTGTCGCGATAACGACATCAAAATCCAGATTGCCAGCCTTCACAGAGGCAGCCAGATCTTCCATGCCCACAATATCTGCACCAGCAGCGGAGGCTTCATCGGCCTTGTCGCCCTGAGCGAAAACCGCTACACGAACGTCTTTGCCGGTGCCGTTAGGCAACACGGTAGCGCCACGAACAACCTGATCAGATTTACGGGGATCGACACCCAGATTGATACTGACATCAACCGATTCCTTGAACTTCACTTTGGAAAGTTCATTCAGAATGGTGACGGCTTCTTCGATCGGATAGTTCTTGCCTGGCTCAATTCGTTCCTGAAAAGCACGTACACGCTTGCTTATCTTGGCCATTACTCAACCCCCTCAGTTTCAATACCAGAGGCTCTGGCAGTACCGGCGATTGTGCGAACCGCCGCATCCATATCAATCGCAGTGAGGTCAGGCATCTTAACAGTCGCAATCTCTTCGAGTTGCGCGCGGGTTACCTTACCTACCTTCTCTTTGTTTGGCACCTTGCTACCACTCTTGACGCCGGCGGCTTTCTTCAGCAGTACGGCAGCAGGTGGTGTTTTGGTGATAAAGGTGAAGCTTTTGTCAGCATAAACGGTGATAACCACCGGCGTAGGCAGACCAGGTTCAAGAGACTGGGTCTGCGCGTTAAAAGCTTTACAGAATTCCATGATGTTCACACCTTTCTGACCCAGCGCCGGGCCAACAGGTGGACTTGGGTTTGCCTGACCTGCAGGAACCTGCAGTTTGATGTAGGCATCAATCTTCTTTGCCATGTTAATCTCCCTGGGTACTAACCCTGTTTCAGCGCAGATGGCTTACTAAAGGTCCCCAATTAATCATGAATGCCGGCAACAGCATCCACGTCGTTGGAAAACCGGATCAGGCCTTTTCAACCTGCCCGAAATCAAGCTCAACAGGTGTTGAGCGACCGAAGATGGTTACCGCTACGTGCAACCGGTTCTTCTCATAATTGACCTCTTCAACAACACCGTTAAAGTCGTTAAAGGGCCCATCGATAACCCGGACCAGTTCGCCCGGCTCGAATACTGTTTTTGGCGTAGCCTGTTCGCTTCCAGCCTGCACTCGTTGCAGAATCGCTGCGGCTTCCGCATCAGAAATCGGCGCAGGCTTGTCTGCCTTACCACCGATAAAACCCATCACCCGGGGTGTTTCCTTGACCAGGTGCCAGGTATCGTCGCCAAGCTCCATTTCAACCAGCACGTAGCCGGGAAAGAACTTGCGCTCGCTGCGACGCTTCTTGCCAGCACGCATTTCAACGACTTCTTCAGCTGGCACAATAACTTCACCAAATTTCTCGGCAAAGCCAGACAGATTGATACGCTCCTGCAGAGCCCGCATCAC